>JAEDNB010000005.1 GCA_016302725.1 Lentisphaeria bacterium | reverse complement strand
GTCCCTTGGCGTTGATGGAGTCCTCCAGTTCCGCCCGTTCCTCGGAGACGAAGATTCTCATTTGCTGGAGATAGTCCATGGTGGCGGTATCCACCACATAGGCGGCGATGAGCTCGCAGGGGAGCGCCCTGGCCATCTTGAGGGCGAAGGCGGTGGCGTTTTCGGATTCTGCCGAGCCGTCCACCACCAGGAGCAAACGATTCAGAAAGGCCGTCGTCGTCTTCACGTTATCCATGCGTCTCCTCTTCGGTCTTGCGTTGCGCTGCCTCCAGCCGTTTTTTGATGAGCTTGCTGGTGAAGAAGGAATCCAGTTCCTTGGATTCCAGGCTTTCGCCAATATAATGCAGGGTGGCCTTGTAGTCCGGAATGAAGAGATGTTCCAGGGCGTTGACGCGGCGCTGGGTTTTCTTGAGTTCCCGTGCCAGGAGCATGACAGTGGTCTCCAGTTCCGCCAGGGCGGCGACGGACTCCATGAGTTCCAGGAACTGCTTCATGGTGGCGTCCACCAGGGCGTCTGTCCCGGCGAATCCGAACTGGGAGTGGAACCTGGTGTGTTCGGTCTGGATTTTGGGGATGCGGAAGCCCGCCAGGAGGCTGCTCTCCACCTTCACCTGGTGTTCGTAGTGGATTCCGCTGGCCACGTTCCGGAGGTGGAGGAGCCCGTTTTGGGCGATGGCCCTCCGCAGGGTGCGGTAGGCGGTTTCCTGTCGTTCGTGGAGTTCCCTCTGGACGTGCTGGACCCGGTCCAGGAGGCGCATCATCTCCATGACCAGGATTTCCCGCTTTTGCTCCAGCAGGTTGTATCCCTCCGTGGCCATTTCCAGGTCCCGGCGGAGATTCAGTTGGACGCTTTTGGTGGGGGCGACGTTGAGTCTAGCCATGGGGGGAAGCCCTCCTGTGCCCTAGTTTTCGTAGTATTGGTCCAACTCCTCGGCGGAGACGCGGAGCAGTTCGGTGCGGGGCAGGATCTTGAGGGCCTCCCATCCCAGGGCCAGGGACTCCTCGATGGAGCGGTTTTCGTATTCCCCCTGGGTGATGACCGTCGACTCGAACTTTTCGCCGAATTTCATGTAGAGCTGGTCGATGGGGGAGAGTTCCTCGGTGCCGATGACGGCGGCCAGGCTCCGGATGTCCTTGACCTTGGAGTAGGCCGCGAAGAGCTGGGAGGCCACATGGGGGTGGTCGTCCCTGGTGCGCCCCTTGCCGATGCCGTCCTTCATCAGGCGGGAGAGGGAGGGGAGGCCGGCCACGGGGGGGTAGATGCCCCTCTGGTGCATTTCCCGGTCCAGGACGATTTGCCCCTCGGTGATGTATCCGGTGAGGTCGGGGACGGGGTGGGAGATGTCGTCGGAGGGCATGGTGAGGATGGGCATCTGGGTGATGGAGCCGCCGCCGGCGGAGAGCCTTCCCGCCCGTTCGTACATGGAGGCCAGGTCGCTGTAGAGATAGCCCGGATATCCCTTCCGGCTGGGGATCTCCCCCCGCGCGGTGGCGATTTCCCGGAGGGCTTCACAGTAGTTGGTCATGTCGGTGATGATGACCAGGACATGCATGCCCTCCTCGTAGGCCAGGTATTCCGCCAGGGTGAGGGCGCTGCGGGGGGTGACCATGCGCTCCACGGAGGGGTCGTCCGCCAGGGAGAGGAACATGGCCACGTTGCGCAGGACGCCGGAGTGCTCGAAGGAATCCACGAAGAAGCGGGCCACGTCGAATTTCACGCCCATGGCGGCGAAGACGATGGCGAATTGGACATTTTCATTGAGGAGCCTGGCCTGGCGGGCGATTTGCGCGGCGATGCGGTTGTGGGGCAGCCCGTTTCCGGAGAAGATGGGCAGTTTCTGCCCCCGCACCAGGGTGTTCATCAGGTCGATGGAACTGATGCCCGTCTGGATGAAATCCCTGGGGTATTCCCGGGAGTAGGGGTTGACGGGCTCCCCGTTCACGTCCCGGTATTCCCGGGTGAGGGGCGGGGGGAGTCCGTCCTTGGGGCGTCCCAGCCCGTCGAAGACCCGCCCCAGCATCTCCTTGGCCACGGGGATTTGGAGGGAGTGTCCCAGGAACCTGGCCTTGGTGGAGGAACGGGAGAGGGTGTCCGTGCCGCCGAAGATTTGGACCAGGGCGGAGGAGGAGGTGACGTCCAGCACCTGTCCCAGCCGCAGTTCGCCGTCGGGGGTGGCCACCTCCACCAGTTCGTCGTAGGCGACGCCTTCCACATTGTCCATGAAGACCAGCGGCCCGTCGATGTTCTTGACGCCGGTGTATTGGAGTCCGGCGTGGTTGGGAGTGGGTTGTGGGAGGGGCATGGGGTTATCTTCCGTAGGTGGCGTGCTGGCTTCCGATGGCCTGGAGTTCGCCCAGGACCTGTTGTTCCAGGGCGCTCATGGCCTGTTTGTCGTCGTTGGGGATTTCGGATTTCATGCGGTTCATCCTGTCCAGGGAGGGGATGGCGCGGATTTCCGTGAGGGTGGCCCCGTTTTGGACGAGTTGCCTTGCCTTCGTGATGAAATTGGCCAGGAGCGCCAGCATCCAGAGCTGTTTTTCCGGGGCGCAATACATGTCGATGGCGTCGAAGGAGTTTTGCTGGAGGAAGGCGTTTTTGATGATTTCGGCGACAAAGAGGGTGAGCCTTTGTCCCTCGGGGAGGGCGTCCGGGCCCACCAGCTTGGCGATTCTCTGGAGGCTGGTTTCCTCCTGGAGGACGCCCATGAGGACCTCCCGTTGTTCCTGCCAGGTCATGGCGCTTTTCCTCCACCAGGCGGCGGTTTCGGGGAGGTATTCGCTGTAGGAGTTTCGCCAGGAGATGGCGGGGTAGTGCCGGGCGTTGGCCAAATCCCTGTCCAGGGCCCAGAAGCACCGGATGAAGCGGGTGGTG
Source organism: Lentisphaeria bacterium (assembly GCA_016302725.1). GTDB lineage: Bacteria > Verrucomicrobiota > Lentisphaeria > Oligosphaerales > Oligosphaeraceae > UBA1724. The sequence continues at coordinate 23,272 of JAEDNB010000005.1, read as the reverse complement.
TGCTGGGTGACCGGTTCGGAGAAATCTCCTCCCGGGGGGGAGACGGCGCCGATGACGGAGACGGTCCCTTCCGTCCCGGCGAGGGTCTGGACCCGCCCGGCCCGTTCGTAGAAGGAGGCCAGCCGGTTGGGGAGGTATGCGGGGAAGCCCTCGTCGGCGGGCATTTCCTCCAGGCGTCCGGAGAGTTCCCGGAGGGCCTCCGCCCAACGGCTGGTGGAGTCCGCCATGATGGCCACGTCGTATCCCATGTCCCGGTAGAATTCGGCCAGGGTGATGCCGGTATAGATGGAGACCTCCCGTGCGGCCACGGGCATGTTGGAGGTATTGGCGATGAGGATGGTGCGTTCCATGAGGGAGCGTCCGGTGCGGGGGTCCACCAGTTCGGGGAACTCCCGGAGCACCTCCGTCATTTCATTGCCCCGCTCGCCGCAGCCGATGTAGACGATGATTTTGGCGTCGCACCATTTGGCGAGGGCCTGCTGGGTCATGGTCTTGCCTGTGCCGAAGCCGCCGGGGATGGCGGCGGCGCCTCCCTTGGCCAGGGGGAAGAAGGTATCCACCACGCGGAGCCCGGTGACCAGGGGGGCGTCCAGGGGGAGCCGGCTGATGGAGGGCCTGGGGCGCCGGACGGGCCAGTATTGGAAGAGGGTGACGGGGCATTCCCGTCCGGTGGCGTCGTCCTGGAGGAGGCAGAGGGTGTCGTGTCCATCCACGGTTCCGGCGGGGGCGAGGCGGGTTACCCTTCCCCGGCAGTGGGGGGGCACCAGGACCCGGTGGAGGACGCTTTGGGTTTCCTGGACTTCCCCCAGGACCTGTCCGGGTTCCAGGAGGTCTCCTTCCTTCACCACGGGGCGGTATTCCCATTTGCGGTCCAGGTCCAGGGCGGGGACCTTGGCTCCCCGGGGGATGAAGGAGCCGGAGTTCTGGGCGATGGCCTTGAGGGGGCGTTGGATGCCGTCGTAGATGTTTCCCAGCAATCCGGGGCCCAGGCAGACGGAGAGGGGGCGTCCAGAGCAGTAGACGGGTTCCCCGGGGTGGAGGCCGGCGGTGTTTTCGTATACCTGGATGGTGGCCACGTCTCCGCGCACGCGGATGACCTCGCCGATGAGCCGGAGGAGCCCCACCTCCACCACCTCCAGCATGCCGGTGTGGTCCATCTGGCGGGCCTCCACGATGGGGCCGTTGATTCGGGTGATGATACCAGTGTCCATGGGAAGGGTCTCCCTCATTTGTCGCAGGCGGCCACCTCCCGCCGGAACTCCTCCTGGAGTCTGCCGAGGCGTGCGCCGTAGGTGTTGTCGTAGGTACGGGAGCCATCCAGGGCGACGAGGCGGATGCCTCCGGCCACGGCGGGGTCCGCCTCCACCTGGAGGGACAGGGGGCGTCCCGCCAGCTGGGAGAGCCACTGCGGGGTGGCCAGGGCCAGGTCCTTTTCCGCCACCTGGGCCTTCATCTCCCGGTCCCCCATGGCCAGGAGTGCCTCCCGGGCCAGGCTTTCCAGGGAGGCGCGGCGGTCCCGGTCATCGGCGGGCAGTCCCGCCGCCTCCTCCAGGACGCTTTGGAAGAAGGCCTGGAGGCACTCCTCCCGCTTTCGCAGCCAGAGCCTGCGTTCCTCCATCCAGACTCCCTGGAGGAGGTTCCGGGCGTCCCGTTCCGCCTCCTGCCGGGAGCGGGCGAGGGTGTTTTCCCGGACCTGGGCGGAGTCCTTTTCCCAGCGTTCCCGGGCCTGGGCGGCGTCGGCGGTGGCCCGGGCCACGAGGCGGGAGGCGCGTTTCTTGGCTTCCGAGAGAATCTCCTGCTGGAGTCTCTCCTCCTGGGAATGGGGATGGGCTTCTTCCATGGGGCAGAATGGCGGGGCTATTTGGTTTCGATGATTTTCACGCCCACGGCTTCGAAGATGAGTTGCTCCAGAGTCTGGGCCTTTCCCTTGTGCCCCCACACGTCTTCCACGGTGGCGATGTAGGGCTGGGAGGCGTTGAGTTTATGGGCGGTGACCTGGGGGGCGAGCCACTGGGCCACCTGTTCGGTGAGGACCAGCACCACCAGGGACTTGTCCGCCAGGGCGGCCTGGAAGACCTCCAGGGCCTCCTGGGGGTTGGAGGCCACGTCCCCGGGCACTCCGCCGAAGCGGAAGCCCAGGGCGGTGTCGGCGTCTCCGATGAATCGGTATGGGGTCATGGGGTGGGGTCTACATCTTGGTGTAGAGGAAGAGGGCCACCAGGAAGCCGAAGAGGGCGATGCCCTCTCCCAGGCCCACGAAGGCGATGGCCTTGCCCATGATTTCGGGCTTCTCGGCGGCGGCGCCCATGACGGCGGCCCCAATCTTGCCCACGGCGTATCCGGCGGAGAGGCATCCGATGCCGATGGAGGCGGCGATGGCGTAGTAGAAGGCGGCGGGGCGCTGGGCGTCAGCCACCTTTTGGACGGCCTGCTGGGTGGTGGCGGAGGGGCCGGCGGGGGCGGCTTCCTGGGCCAGGAAGGCGGGGGCGGCGGCCAGGCAGAGGAGCAGGAGTGTGGCGGCGAGGGAGCGGAGGCAGGTGGAGGTGGGCATCTTCGTGGGGGGATGGGGTTGTGGGGTTGTTTTCAGCGTAATGACAATGGGGGAAGAAAGGGATGGGGGGTCACTTCAACTTGAAGGGGCGGTATTCCACGCCGCCTCCCTGGAAGAAGCGGGAGAACATCTCGTAGTATTCCAGCCGGACGCACTGGATGGCGGCCACCATGCCCTCGAAGCCGATGATGAGGGCGTTGCCCAGGATGGCCACCAGGACCTTGCCCAGGGTCCCCCCGGGGGCGCCGTCCAGCATTCCCATGATGGAGTGGATGGCCAGGCAGAGGGCGGCGTGGGAGATGGCGTAGGCGCCCACGCGGATGAAGGAGACGGTTCCGGAGAGGTATCCCGTGAGGGTCTCCATGGTGTCGATGACGCCCTCCAGCAGTCCGGCGAAGAGGCCCCCCTCCTCTCCGGAGAGGGAGTGGTGGCGGAGGAGGTTGCCCAGGGGGATGCGGAGGAGCAGAAGCACCAGGGGGGTGAGGATGAAGGCCAGGGACCAGGAGGCGAATTTGCCGGTGACCAGGGAGACCAGGGCGGTTGCCAGGGAGGCCCAATAGAAGACCAGCCCCAGGACCCCGTATTTGTCAAAGGTCCCCTCGAAATATTTCTTTGCCCGGAAATGGTTGACGATGTTGAAGAGAAGGGAGACGCTGAGGAAGACCACGCCCACGCCCACGGCGGTCATGAGCAGTTGGAAAAGGTCTCCGGTGTGCATGGGGGAGGGGGAGACCCAGAGGCGCGGCAGCAGTTCCTCGCTCCCGAAGACGCTGCCGTAGAGGAGTCCGAAGACCATGGCGGAGCCGCCGCAGCAGAGGAGGAGGGTGCCCACGTCCCGGGTCATCTGGGAGGCGTTGCGCTTCAGGCGGGCCAGGACCCCCGCCAGGAAGAGGACGCCGCCCTGTCCCAGGTCCCCGAACATGAAGCCGAACATGACGACGAAGGTGAGCCCCACGAAGAAGGAGGGGTCCAGTTCGTGGTAGTTGGGCATGCCGAAGTTGGTGACCAGCATCTGGAAGGGGCGGGTGAGGCCGTTGCCGGAGAGTTGGACGGGGACCTGTTCCGTGCCCTGGGAGAGGTCTTCCGCCTCTTCGGCGTCGATGGCCTCCACCACGCCGGTACCCTCGGTGGCCTTGTCCACCATCTTCTGGAGGGCGGGCAGGTCCTGGGCGGGGAGCCAGCCGGAGATGCAGTAGAGTTGCCGGCTGTGCCCGAAGAGCCCCTGTGCCTGCCGGATGGCCAGCAGCCCCTTGAGCTGCCGCTGGATGGCCAGGAGGAGCCCGCCATATTCCTCGCCCAGGGCGACCACGGCCAGGCGGGCCTGGTTGAGGCGCACGCGCACCTCCTCCAGCCGGGCGTCGATTTGGTTCTTCTGTTCGCGGACCGTGCCCTGGATCTCCGGGAGCTTGATTTCCTGGAAGCCCAGTTTTTCCAGGGTGTCCCCCACGGCGAAGCGTTTCCTGCGGCTGGTGACCACCAGGAGTTCGCCGCCCTTTCCGGAGGGGGAGGGGATGAGGAGGGCGTCATCCACCAGGGTCTGGCGCGCCCGGACCATGGCGTCTCCCTTGAGGGTGCCGGCCATCACGCAGAGTTGGGAGAGGTTCCGGAGGGTGTCCAGCCGGAGGCTGGGAAAGGGGAAGCCCTCCAGGGCGCGGCTTTGCTGCTGGAGGCCCGTCTGGCTCTCCAGGAGTTTGGTGAGGTTCTGCTCCTCCTCCCGGTAGCGCTGGTCCACTTTGGCGAAAAGGTCGCCGATTTCCTCCTGGGAGAGGTTGGTGACGGCGGGGGCGGCCTCCCCCTCCTCGATGCCCAGGGCCTCCAGGAGGACGGAGCAGCGGCGCAGTTTCTGCTCGATGTCCCGGATGTCCGTGCCGGTGTCCATCTGCTCCAGCAGCCGGCTCCGGGAGGAGGCGGTGGCGTTCACCAGATGGAGAAGTCCGGATTTCCCCAGGGCCTCCGTCAACTGGCTGAGGTGCCGGTTGAAGACCAGGAGATTCACTTTGACCATTCGGTTGGGCAGGAACATTCTTGGCTCCGGGGGAAGTCGTTGGGCTGGGCTATCGGATCATCATGGCGGCGATGTCCGCGGCGGGGAGGTTGAAGCGGATGCCCTCGTAGATGCGGGAGAGGTTGACGGTCTCCTGTTCCAGGAGGATGGGGTAGACGGCCAGGGCGTGCCGGGGTTCGTTGGCGTGGTGGAAGTATTCCCGGGCCTGCCGTGCCAGATGGCAGTGGAGGAGGTGGTCCAGCCGGGTGGAGGAGGTGTCGCTTTCCCCCGCCAGGACATGGTGGTATGCGGCGGGGAGGGCCTGGACGACCTGGACGGGGGAGGTGGCGGTGGCCAGGTGGTCGAAGAGCCTCCGGGTCACGGCCAGCCCCCCCTCCAGCCAGGCGTAGGAGAGCCCCTTGGCGTCCAGGTGGTAGAAATTGGCGTTTCGCAGGAGGGTGATGATGTTGACGTGGTCGATTTGCTGTCCCTTGAGGTGGAGCAGGACCCGGCGGCATGGGCCGTCCAGGCGCCGGATGGCCTGGAGTTCCTCCTGGTAGGAGAAGTTGTCCACGGCGCATTCGGCCCGCATGAGGTCCTTGTCCTTGGCGAGTTGCCGTGCGATTTCGGTGAGCCGGGGGCTTCCCGTGGTCTGGAGGAAGAGTCGCAGGAACTGTTCGTCGGTGGTGGCGTCCAGGAGGGTCAGCAGTTCGTTTTCACCGACTTTTGCGCCGGGGAAGCGTACCAGGGCGTCGCTGAGGTGGGTCTCCCGTTCCGGGAAGAAGCGGTAGTTGAGGATAGTCTTGTAGTTTTCCCGCTCCAGGATTTTCTGGAGGAGGGCGGCATAGGCGTGGAAGGCGGGGTCCACCCGCGCCCCCAGCTGGGCGAGCCTTTCGTATTGCCGCAGGAGGAGCTGTTCCAGGACCCGTTCGGGGCCGGTCACCGCCAGGATCCCCCGGGCCTGGAGGAGATGGAAGAAATTTTCCTCGGTGGCGGCGCGGGTCAGTTCTTCCAGGACGGGGCCGGTGGCGCTTCGGGACCACCACCCGTGCATTCGCGCGTAGAGGAAATCCAGGCCGAGATTGAGGGGGAAGGGTGCCATCTCCGGGGGAGTGGGGGAGGCCGTGCGGGCGCCATTCCGGGGAATGGCGCGGGGCGTTTCACAGGGCCAGGAGTTCTTTCAGCAGTCGTGGGCGGTAGGCTTCCAGGTCGTGGGAGAAGGCTTCGCCCTTGGGGGCCAGTTGGCGGGTGGCCTTTTCCAGGGCCTCCTTCCGCTGCTGCCGGGCGTTGTCCAGGATCTGCTCCTGGAGGATTCTGCATTCCTCGGCCAGGGCGCGGGATTCGGCGGCTCCCTTTTCCGTCAGGGACCGGGTGCTCTCCTCCCGGATCTTCAGCGCCTGCGCCTCGGCTTCCTTCACCAGGGCCTCGCCCTGCTGGTCCACCGCCAGCATCCGCTCCAGAAGTTCTTCCATAGTCGTAACCAGATTCCTCTGCAATGGCGGGGCTGCCGCCTCTATTCCTGGGCGGCGATGATGCTCAAGACCTCGTCGGCGGAGCGGGCGCCCCGGATCCGCTGGGCGAACTCGGGGATGGCGAAGAGGCGGGAGATTTCCGCCAGCACCTCGATGTGCTGGGCGGGGTTGTCCGGATTGGCGAAGATGGTGATGACGATGTAGACCGGCGCCCCGTCCAGGGAATCGTAGTCGATGCCCTTCCGGGAGATGCCCAGGGCCAGGAGGGAGGTGGCGGCCTCCGGCAGCTTTCCGTGGGGGAGGCCAATCCCGTTGCCTACGCCCGTGGACATCTTCTCCTCCCGTTCCTCCAGGACGCGCACCGCCTCGTCGGCGTTCCGGATCAGCCCGTTCCGGACAAACAACTGGACCATCTCCGGGAAAAGCTCCTCTTTGGTCTCGCTGACCAAGTCCAACTTGATGAGGCCCGGGGTCAAATACTCTGAAATCTTCATGGTCTTCTCGTATGAGGGGAGGGAAAAACAGTCGCTTCCGAAACAAGCGTGTACTATAATTCCTGCGGCGGAGCCCGTAGGCGCCCTTCCCGGGGAACGGGAAAACTCCCGCCGCCCCGCCAATCCGGCGGATTTCCCCCGGGGGCGCCGGGGCTGGGGATTCAGGGGGGAGGGGCTATGTTATCCGGAATCGCCCCATTCCCCGTCCTTTCGCCATGGAAACCTCCCACGCATCCGATTTCATGGGCACGGAGCCCGTACACAGGCTGTTGCGCCGATTCGCCCTCCCGGCCATGGTCTCCTGCCTGGTGAATTGCCTCTACAACATAGTGGACCGCCTCTACCTGGGGCATGCGGTGGGGCCTGACGCCATTGCGGGGCTGGCGCTGACCATGCCGTATATGATTGTCCTGACGGCCTTTGGGATGATGATTGGCCAGGGGTCCGGGGCCATGGTGTCCTTGATGCTGGGGGAGAAGAGGCAGGAGGAGGCGGACAGGGTGCTGGGGCAGGCCCTGGCCCTCTACCTGCTCTTCATCTTCACCTTCCAGGCGCTGGGGCTGCTCTTCCTGGACCAGACGCTGCGCTTCATGGGCACCACGGGGGCCGCGCTGCCCCACGCCCGGGCATATCTCCAGATCATCCTTTGGGGGAACATCTTCCAGCATTTGAGCTTTGGGGGGAGCAACATTGTCCGGGCGGAGGGGGATTCCCTGGCGGCCATGGGGGTCATCGTCCTGGGGGCCGTGATGAACATCGTCCTGGACCCCGTCTTCATCTTCTGGCTGGGGATGGGGATCCGGGGGGCGGCGGTGGCCACCATCCTTTCCATGGCCATCTCCTCCTCCTGGGTCATGGCCCATTTCCTGCGGGGGAAGACCCTGCGCCTGCGCCTGCGGAACATCCGGCTCCACTGGCACCTGCTGGGGAGGGTGCTTTCCATCGGGCTGGCCCCCTGCATCATGCAGTGCCTCAACAGCGTCATCTTCATCTTCTACAACCGCGGCTTCCTCCGCTATGCGGAGAGCGAGGGGCAGGCCACCATCTGCATCGCCGCCTTCGGGATTGTCAACCCCATCCTCATCGCCCTGCTGATGCCGGCCTTCGGCATCAACATGGGGGTGCAGCCCATCATCGGATACAACACGGGCGCCAGGCTCTACCGCCGGGTGCGGAAGGCCCTGACCCTCACCGAAGGCCTGGGGACGGCCATCAGCATTGCCTTGACCGTGGCCTGCTTCTTCCTGGCGCGCCCCCTGGTCTCCCTCTTCTGCACCACCGGGGACCTCATCCACATGGCCACATACGGATTGCGGGTGACGCTGCCGGGATTGAGCTTCATCTGCGTGGGCATCGTCACCAGCACCTACTACCAGTCCACGGGGCGGGCCAGCGTCTCCATCCTGGTGGGGTGCCTGCGCCAGGGGGTGGTGTTGATTCCCATGCTGCTCCTGCTGCCCTGGCTGTGGGGCGTGAAGGCCGTCTGGTGGGCGGGGCCCATCTCCGATGCCGTGGCGGGCATCCTCAGTGGGATTCTGCTGGCCCACGAGTGCCGCCGCCTGAAGCGCCTGGAACAGGAATGCCCCGTCCCCCCCTCCTCCCCTTCCTTCCCTGCGCCATGAATCCCTTCCGTTGGCTTGCCAGCCATGCTGGGGACCTGTTGGTCCTGACCCTTGTCCTCCTGTCCGCCTGGGGCGCCTGGCGCTATCTCCGGCGCCGTCGCCGCCAGGGAGGGGGCTGCTGCGGAGGCACGGGATGCCCCTGCTGCCCCCGCCACGGGGAATGCCCAGGCGGACAGGCCCCGCCGCGCCGCGAATGACCCACCACAGGCCCCGCCGCGCCCTCTTCTTCCTCTCCGATTCCCTTTCTCCCATGCCGTCCCCCGCTTCCTCCTCCGACACCATCTGCGCATTGGCCACCGCCCCCGGGGGCGCCGTGGCCATATTGCGCCTCTCCGGGGAGGGGAGCCTTCCGGTGGCCCGTGCGCTCTGGCGCGGGCGTCCCCTGGATGCGCCGGGGGATGCCCGCCGGATGCTTCTGGGGCGTCTCCAGAACCGGGCGGGGGGATGCCTGGACGCCTCCTGCCTGGGGGTCTACATGCCGGGGCCCCGCAGCTACACGGGGGAGGACGTGGTGGAGTTCCATCTGCATGGGGGGGCCGTGGCTGCGAGCCTGGCGCTCCAGGCGGCGCTCTCCTGCGGGGCGCGTCCCGCCGAGGCGGGGGAGTTCACCCGCCGTGCCTTTCTCAACGGGAAGCTGGACCTGACCCAGGCGGAGGCGGTGGCGGAGATGGTTTCCGCGGAATCGGAGCGGGCCCTTTCCCTGGCCAACCGCCAGCTGGCGGGGGAGTTGAGGCGGGAGGTCCAGGGACACTACGACCGCCTGGCCCTCCTCCTCTCCGAGGTGGAGTCCCGCCTGGATTTCCCGGAGGAGGAACTGGACTGGATGGAGCCTGGGGCGCTGGCGGGCGCCCTGGAGGAAACCCGCCTGGCCCTTCGACGCCTGGCCGGCACCCGGCGGGAGGGGGAACTCCTGCGCAACGGGGCGCGCATGGTCATCGCCGGCGCCCCCAACGTGGGCAAGTCCAGCCTGTTGAACCGCCTCCTGGGAAGGGAACGGGCCATCGTCTCCCCCATCCCCGGCACCACCCGGGATACGGTGGAGGCGGATTTCCTCCTCCAGGGCATCCCCGTCCACCTGGTGGACACCGCCGGGGTGCGCTCCACGGAGGACCCCGTGGAGCAGGATGGAATCGCCCGCGCCAGGGAGGCGGCTGCGGAGGCGGATGCCGTCCTGTGGCTGGTGGACGCCACCCGTCCCGAGGCCTCCCCCTGGCCGGAATGGCCCCACCGGGGAGTCCTGCTCCAGGCGGCCAACAAGTGCGACCTGGCCTCGCCTCCCCCCGGGCTGCTGCCCCTTTCCGCCGCCACGGGGGAGGGGGTGGAGGAACTCCGGGCACTGCTGGCCCGCCGGCTGCTGGAGTCCGAGGCCCAGGAGGTGTCGGGAGGCGCCGTGGCGGTAAGCGCCCGCCATGGCCGGCTTCTGGAGGAGGCGGAGGGGGCGTTGGGGGAGTGCGGGGGCCTCGTTGCCTTGCAGGAGTGGGCCCTGGCGGCCATCCCCCTGCGGCGGGCCATCGCCAGCCTGGGGGGCATCACGGGACAGTCCGTGGACCCCGATGTCCTGGATACCATCTTCCACCGTTTCTGCATAGGAAAATGAAATGAAAAAGTTCCATCAGGACGAACTCTTTTTCCTTCCCGGGGAGAACCAGGGGAACGCCTCGCCGGCGTCGGCGGAAAAATCCCCCTGGGAGCAGGCGGAGGCCCTCCGGGCGCAAATCCGCCACCACGACCACCTCTACTATGTGGAGGCCACCCCGGAGATTTCCGACCAGGAATACGACCGGCTCTACCATGCCCTGTTGGAGCTGGAGGCCGCCCACCCGGAGGTCGTCACCCCCGATTCCCCCACCCGCAGGATGCACGGGGGGACCCTGGAGGGCTTCCAGACGGTGGAACACACCCTCCCCATGCTCTCCCTGGAAAACACCTACAACGCGGCGGATTTGGAACGCTTCCATGAAAGCGTCCTGAAGGGACTGCAGGGGGAAAGCCCCGTCTATGTGGTGGAACCCAAAATCGACGGCATCTCCATTGCCGTGCGCTACGTGGACGGCGTCCTGGTCCAGGCCGTGACCCGGGGCAACGGAAAGCAGGGGGACGACGTGACGGAGAATGTGCGCACCATCCCCTCCGTCCCCCTGCGCCTCGACACCCCCCGGCCCCCCGCCTTCTTCGAGGCCCGGGGGGAGTGCTACCTGCCCCGGGAGGGATTCGCCCGGCTGAACCAGCGGCGGCAGGAGGAGGGGCTGGAGCCCTTCGCCAATGCCCGCAACGCCACGGCGGGCTCCATCAAGCTGCTGAACTCCCGGGAGGTGGCCACCCGCCCCCTGGACATCCTCTTCTACACCCAGGGCCGCATCGAGGGGATGGAAATCACCTCCCAGCGGCAACTCCTGGAGACCTTCCGCGCCTTAGGGCTGAAGGTCCAGAAGTGGTGCCGCATCGCCCGGGATTTCCAGGAGATCCAGGCGGCCATCCAGGAACTGGACCAAATCCGGCGCTCCATGCCCTATGACACCGACGGCGCGGTCATCAAGGTGGATTCCTTCCGCCAGCGGGAACTCCTGGGGATGACCGCCAAGGCGCCCTGCTGGGCGAAGGCCTACAAGTACGAGCCGGAACGGGCCGCCACCCGCCTGAAGGCCATCACCATCCAGGTGGGGCGCACCGGAGTCCTCTCCCCCGTGGCGGAACTGGAGCCGGTCCCCCTCTCCGGCTCCACCATTTCCCGGGCAACCCTCCACAACGAGGACGAGATTGCCCGGAAGGACATCCGGGTGGGGGACATGGTGCTGGTGGAGAAGGCGGGGGAGGTGATTCCCGCCGTGGTGCGGGTGCTGCCCGAAAAGCGCCCCCAGGGGGCCGTCCCCTACGATCTGCCGGGAAGCCTGGGGGGGCGGTGCCCCTCCTGCGGCGGCCCCATCCACCGGGACCCCCAGTTCGCCGCCTGGCGCTGCGATAATCTCCAGTGCCCCGCGCAGAATGTGCGGCGGGTGGAGTATTTCGCCCACAGGAATGCCCTGGACATCGAGTGCCTGGGGGATGTGGTGGCGGAAAGCCTCTGCGAGGCCGACCTCATCCGGGAACCCCTCGACCTCTTCTCCCTCACCCAGGAACAGCTGGCCTCCCTCAATCTGGGAACCCCCGACGAACCCAGGCTCTTCGGGGCAAAGAATGCCGCCAAGGTCCTGGCCGCCTTGCAACGGGCACGCCAAAAGGACCTGGGCCACTGGCTGCAGGCCATGGGCATCCCCGAGGTGGGCGCCGCCACCGCATACCAGCTGGGCCGCATCCACCGGGACCTCCCCCAGGTGGCCGATTCCCCCTACCTCAAGGCCCTCCTGGAGCTCCTGGACCTCCAGGGCGACCGGCAAAGGAAAAACGACGCGGAGGCCGCCGCCCGGCGGGAGGCCCTCCTGCCTGCCCTGCAACGGGCGGGCCTGGTGAAATTCTCCTCCAGCAAGGGAGGTTATGTCACCACCTCCGTCGGCCCCAAGACCGCCCAGAGCGTCCTGGAGTTCTTCCAGGGGGAGGTTGGGCGGAAATGGCTGTCCCGCCTGGAGGAACTGGGGATTCATCCCCAGGGGGGGGACGAGGGGGCCGAGGCCACAGGCGAAAAGCCCCTCAAGGAGATGGTCTTCGTCCTCACGGGGACCCTCGCCTCCATGGGGCGCACCCAGGCTGCCGCCAAAATCCGCGCCCTGGGGGGCGCCGTCAGCGATTCCGTCAGCCGGAAGACCACCTATCTGGTGGCGGGGGAGAACACCGGCGCCACCAAGACCAACCGCGCCCGGGAACTGGGCGTGCAAGTGCTGGACGAGGCCGGCCTCCTCCGCCTCCTGGGGGAAGGCCCCCAGGGGGAGGAGGCTCCCTGACGGAAGGCCCCCGCACCCGCCTTCCCCTAGTCCCTATTCTGGAAAAAGACCATGCGCATTGTCATCAATCCCCGTTATGCCTCCCTGCTCTCTTCCCTGGGGCTGGATACGCCCCAGGGGCTGCTCGGCCATGAGGGAGGGGAGTGCGTAAGCCGCCACACCCGGGGGGCCACCTTCCGGATTCCCCTGGAGGACGGGCGGGTGCTCTTCCTGAAGAAGGACTACTACACCAAGCCTGCCGCCATCCTCCACCGCCTGGCGCGCTTCAAGGCGCCGGAGACCAACACGGAACGGGAGGTGCGCCTTCTGGAGAATGCCCGGGCGAAGGGATTCCGGGTGCCGGAAATCCTGGCGTATCTGCGGCACACCCCCTGGCTGCCCCCCCGGCGGGGGGCCATGCTCCAATTGGCGCTGGAGGGCACTCCCGTGGAGGCCCTGGTGCGCTCCCCCCAGGTCTCCCCGGAGGTGAAGGAACGGGCGCTGGAAAAGGCGCGGGAGACCCTGGACCGCCTCCAGGAGGCGGGGCTGGACTGGAACCGGGACTGCAAGCCGGAGCATTTCTTCTACTGCCCGGATGGGGAAATCGCCCTCCTTGACGGGGAACGGCTCTATCCCGCCCGGGCGCCGCTGACAAGGGAGTACCGGGCCGGGCAGCATCAGCGCTTCGATTCCTTCCTTCCCCCGGAATACCGGCGTTCCTGACGCAGGCCGCCCCATCGGAGGAGGAGGCCTGCCAGGGAGAGGAGGAGAAGGAGCCTGGCCCAGGGGGGCGGGGAGGCCACGGGAAGGCAGAAGTTTCCCTGGCTTCCCCAGAGGGAGAGGCTTCCCGCCAGGTGGATGAGGGTTTGGGCGGTGGCGGCCCAGAGGCGGGTCCCTGCGGGCAGGAGGAGGCCCAGGAGAAGGCGGAGGGGGCAGAAGGCCAGGGCCAGGGAGATGAGGAGGCCCAGGGGGAGGTTGACCAGGGGGGACAGCATCCCCAGTCTTCCATTGGTTTCCAGGGCGAGGCAGAGGGCGGCAAGCCATGCCAGGAGTCCGGCCCCCAGGGCGCCGGCCAGCCAGCGTGCCAGCAGGGAGGGGCCGGGCCTTCGGCGCTCCCGGGGGAGCCATTGTTCCCGTTCCAGCAGGGTGTCCTGGAGTTCCCGGAGGAGTGGGGCGGCGAGGAGCAGGATGGCCACCACGGCATGGGAGTAGAGGAAGCCCAGGTTGTGGAGGCAGAGGGGATTGGCCGCCAGGGCGGCCAGTCCGGAGAGCCCCTGGGCATGGCGCCAGGAGGGGGCGCGCCAGCGCATCCTGGCGAAGAGCACCGCCAGGGTCATGGCCAGCGCCCGCATCCCCGAGGGGGAGGCGCCGGTGACCACCACGTAGGCGGTGGTGGCCAGGGCCAGGAGGGGGCGCCGCCAGGCCAGGGGGAGTCCCGTCCAGGGGAGGAGCGCCCCCAGCATGAGGGCCACCATGCCCACATGCATGCCCGAAATGGCGAAGACGTGGATGGTCCCCGCCCAGGCCTGCCGCTGCCGCCACTCCCGGGGGAGGCATTCGGCGGCGCCCAGCCCCAGGGCCAGGAGCATTTGCCCGTCCAGGGGATTGTCCACTCCCTCCACCAGCCAGGCCCCCAGGAGTTCCCGGAGGCGTTGGAGCCCCTGCCGGAGGGAGAGCGCCGGTCCCGTCTCCCGGCCTGCCACGCGCCACTCCTCCAGCACCAGGAGACGGAGGATTCTCCGGGAAAGGAGGGAGTCGCCCCAGGAGGAGAGGGGGTCGCCTTCCTGGGAGACGGGGACGAGGCTCCCCCGTCCCTGCAGCCGCGTCCCCACGGGAAGCCCCCGGAGAAGCGCCTGCCGGGAGGCCGTCCCCTCCCGGAGCAGCACCCGCCGGCGAAGGGGGCGCCCGGAAACCTGCCGCAGTTCCCCCACCACGTGCCCCCCTCCGCTGTCCCAGGGGGCCAGGGCGCCCTGGGCAAGGGGAGTCTCCACAACCGTCAGGGAAAACTCCCCGTATCCCCGTCCCCGGGGAAAGGCCTCCTCAAAGGGGGCCTCCAGGAGGAAAATCCGAAGGGCGGCCCATCCCATCCCCAAAAGGGGCAGAAGCCCCCAGGACAGGCTCCGGGCCCTTCCGCAGCCGCTGGCGCGGCACAGCACCCACCAGAAGAGGAGGGCCGCCCCCCTGGCCCAGTTCCCCCAGCCCCGGACGCCCCCGTACATCCCCATCCCCAGGCCCAGGAAGGCCCAGAAGGCGGGGGAAAGGCGGCGGATTTGGCGTAGCATGGAGGAGGGCATGCCCCGTACCGTCGCCCCCCTTTCCCCTGGCGCCGCCCCCTTCTCCCCTTTTCCCCCCTCTTCCCAAGGACGCCCCACGCCCTCCCCCTCCGGCCATCGCCCGGGAGGGGGAGGGGCCGTCGTGGCTAGGCCTTGCGGAGCCTGGCGGCGTAGGCGCCGTCGTGTTCTTCCCCAGGGAGGAGCTGTTCCTCCCGCTCCAGGGTGTATTCGGGGTGGGCGCCAAGGAAGCGGGCCACCTGGGCGTGGTTTTCCTCCCTTTCAATGGAACAGGTGCTGTAGACCAGCCTGCCGCCTTTCCGGACCAGGGGGGCGCATGCCTCCAGGATTTGCGCCTGGAGGGCGACCAGTTCCCGAAGATGGGCCAGGGAGAAATTCTGGCGCACATCGGGGCGGCGTCGAAGGACCCCCGTGTTGGAGCAGGGGACATCCAGCAGGAGGCCATCCAGGCTTTCCGGGGGCAGCCCGGGGCGTGTGGCATCCCGGACCTCGAGGAGCGCGAAGGGGAAGCCCTTCAGGTTTTCCTGGAGGCGTGCCATCCTGGGGGGGGCGGAATCGGCGCAGAGGAGGCGCCCCCTTCCGTCCATCCGCTCCGCCAGGGCCACGGATTTTCCGCCGGGGGCGGCGCAGAGGTCGGCCAGGGATTCGCCGGGCCTGGGGTCCATGAGGGCCGGGGCCAGCATGGTGGAGGGGTCCTGGAGATAGAAGAGGTCCGTGGGGGTGTCTCCCTGGGCGGTCTGGAAGAGCCGGAGGGTGTCCTGGAATTCCAGGGGGAAGGGGAGGTCGGCCAGGCTCCCACGCCTCCGGGCGGTGACGGGGGCGGGACGCTGGAGGAGCTCGGCCTGGAGGGCGGTCCATTCCTTGCCCCGGGCGCTTTTCCAGCGCCGGCAGAGCTCCTCGGGCAATCCCCAGCGGGGGGCGTCCGGGGCCTTTTCCAGCAGGCGCTCCAGGGCGCCGGGGGCGGGGGGCGCCTCCCGAAGGAGTCCCCGGAGGACGCCATTGGCGAAGCCCGCCTCCTGGCTCCCCCACTGGTCCCGGGCGTGCTGGACGGCCAGGTTCACGCAGTCGTGGGGGGCAAGCCCCGAGAGCAGATAGCATTCCGTGAGGGCCCATTCCAGCAGCCCCTGCATCCGGGGGCGCAGTCTGCGGCACCGGCGCTGGAGGAGCCACTGGAAGGAGAGGTGCCTCCGGTTCCAGGAGTACCAGAGGTTCTTCAGGAGGGGGGTGGCCCCGTCGGGCAGCCCCTCCCCCAGGCGGGGCGGGGAAGCGTGCAGTTTCAGGAAATCCCGGAGGGCGGCCTGGGCGGCGGAGGGAAGGGAATGGTCGGGGGAGGACATGGGAAAAAGGAAGGGGACAGGGGAATGGGGCCCCTGGGGGAATCCCGGATTTTCGGGGACGCTTCCCCGGGGGGGGAAAGGCCCAGAAGGCCTAGGCCGGGATATAGTAACCCCGCGCCTGCCGCAGACGCCTCCATCCGGCGTCGCAGGACATAATTAAATACCTGGATTTATGGTTTCCTCCGGCTGCCTCCGGGCCGGAGGCTCGTTTCACGGAACAGGGAGAATGGTACCATGAGCCACTACCGCCTTTTGTCTTTCGCCCCCCTCGCCCTTCTTGCCCTGGCCATGCTCGCCGGGAACCCCCTCCTTGCCCAGCAACAGCCCGCCGGCGCCATCAGCGCCCAGCAGGTGATGCAGGTGCTGGCCGGCATGCGGGAGGACCTGAACCTGGCCAACGCCAGGGACAAGCAGCTCTCCATGCGGCTGGACGCCCTGGAGGAGGGAATCACCAAATACGCAAAAGAGGTGGAAGACCTCCGCGCCGTCTGCCAGGAACTGGCCCGGCAAAACCAAACCCTGGAAACCCGCCTGGCGGAACTGCAGCGGAGCCTGGAGGCGGACCAAAAGGCCCGGAAGGAGGAGTGGAAGGCCCTCACCAAGGATATCTCCACCATGGTGCGCAATGCCGCCCCCGCCGCCCCGCCCCCGGCTTCCTCCGTCCCCGCCAAGGAATTGACCATCATCGCCGGGGATACCCTCTCCTCCATCGCCAAGGCCGCGAAATGCACGGTGGCGGAAATCATGGCCCTGAATCCCGGCCTCAAGTCCCCCGACGACATCCGGGTGGGCCAGGTGCTGCGGGTGCCGGCCAAATAGCAAGGAGGCTTGTTTCCCATGATGACCCGAATCGTTCTCCTGCGGGGGAGAGTGGAGTCGCCCCAGGCATTGCTGTCCATCCCCGGGGTCAGCGAACTGCATTGCGTGGAGGGGGAGGCCCCTTTCGGGGCCGTGCTGGTCCTCCGGGGACCCGATGCGGCGTTCCTGGAGGGCTGCCTGGAGAAGGTGCCCGGGCATGGGGAGGCGGTCTGCCTGCCTGTGGGCCAGTGCCTTTGCTCCCTGGACCCCAGTTTCCTTCCCTAGAGTTGACACAACGAGACAAGCCCCCCCATGGATACTTTTTCCCCGACTCCACCGCCCAAGGGGCACACCGGCTACGTGGCCCTGCTGGGCAGGCCCAATACCGGCAAGTCCACCTTCCTGAACACCGTGCTGGGATGCCACCTGGCGGCAGTCTCCTCCAAACCCCAGACCACCCGGAAGGCCTTCCTGGGAATCTACAATGACGAGGATTCCCAAATCATCTTCCTGGACGCCCCCGGGGTGCATCCCTCCCGGCTGGCCATCGACGAGGCCATGTCCCTCTCCGTCTCCAAGACCCTGGAGGACGCCGACCTGGTGGTCTGCCTGGCGGACCCCACCCGGCTGCCCGGCGAGGAGGATGCCATGGCCGCCGCCATGGCCGCCCAATGCGGGAAGAAGGTGCTCCTGGTCCTCAACAAGGGGGACTTGAGCACCCCCCAGCAACGGCAGCGCACCAGGGCCTTCTATGAGGAGAAACTCCCCCAGGTGGAGACCCTGGAAATGACCGCCCTCTCCCCGGAATCCGCCGGAAAGCTGATTCAGAGGCTGAAGGAGCTCCTTCCCATGGATCTCCTTCTCTACGATAGGGATGAAGTTACTACGGCCTACGAGAGGGACATCGCCGCCGAGTTGATTCGGGAAGCCGTCCTGGAACTGCTGCGGGAGGAAATCCCCCACGCCATCGCCGTCACCCTGGATTCCTGGACCAGCACCGACCGGGGACCCGTGCTGGAGGCGACGCTGATTCTGGAGCGGGAGGCTCACAAGGGAATCGTCATCGGGCAGGGCGGCCGGATGATCAAGGCCATCCGCCACCATGCAAGCAAGAAGATTTCGGAGATGTGCCAGGGGGCGAAAGTGGAACTTTCCCTGCGGGTGCGTGTCGTTCCGAACTGGCGTAAGCACAAGCAGTTCCTGAAGAACATCCGCCTATGGGAATCGTAAGGGGACTGCTTCGCCGGGCGGGGGATTTCCTGGTGCCTCCTCTCTGCCCCGGATGCCGGGAGGAGCTCTCCCTCCATCCGGAAAGGGGGCCGGAAGACCCCCTCTGCCCCGCCTGCGCCCAGGCCCTGCTCCCCCTCCCGCAGGAACGCTGCGCCCTCTGCGGCGCCCCCCTGGACACCGTCCTGGAACTTTGCCGGGAATGCGCCGCCCACCGCCGGCCCTGGTGCGCCGGAACCTGCGCCTTCCCCTATGACGGCCCCGCCGGCAATTGGGTCCGGGCCCTGAAATACGGCAGGGAGACCGCTTTCGCCCCCCTGCTGGGAAGGGCCATGGCCGAGGCCTGGCGAAGCCACCACGGCGAGGCCTCCCTCCAGCCCGACCTGGTGGTGCCCATCCCCCTCCACTGGCGACGCCTGGGACGGCGGGGATTCAACCAGGCCGCCCTCCTGGCGCGGCATGTCGCCCGGGCCCTGGAATGCCCCTGGGGGGAACCCCTCCGGCGAGGGCGCCCCACCGCACACCAGGCACGCCTCAAGGGGGCAGGGCGCCTGCGCAATCTCCGACACGCCTTCCAGGTGCCCCGCCCGGGGGAGGTCCGGGGAAAATCCATCCTGGTGGTGGATGACGTGATGACCACAGGGGCCACCCTGGAGGCCGCCTGCCTGGCCCTGCTGGCCGCCGGCGCAGCCCAGACCGCCGTCCTGGCCGCCGCCCGGGCATAATCCCCCGCCCACCGCACAATACCCGCCCCGCTTTCCCGTTCTACCGGCCATGACGCGCAAACATTGTTTCACCCTAATGGAGGTCATGATTGCCTCCCTGGTGCTGGCCATCAGCGCCGTGGCGACCATGTCCATCGTGGGCACAAGCCAGGCTAAGCTGCTGCGGGAGGAACGGCGCTGGGGGCGGGAACACTACTTGTCCAACGCCCTGGAGTTCTTCCTTGCCTGCGGGCCCTCCGCGGACTTCCCCCAGGAACTGCTTCCCCAGGGATGGCGGGCGGAGTGCGAACTCTTCAATGTGGAGGAGGGATTGCCGGAGGCCGCCTACGAATCCATCCAGGGCTGGCGGCTGGGGGAGTTCCGGGTGAGAATCTACGACGGCAATGGAAAGCTGGCGGGGGAGCAGTCCGTGCGGAAACTGGTGAAGGACGAGGATGTGGGCTATGAGGCCATGGGAGGTGCCGGATGACACGCCCCCGACGCCGCTTCTTCACCCTCCTGGAACTGGCCATCGCCGTCGCCATTCTCCTCTCCCTCACGGTCGTCCTCTTCGCCTATTCCCGGGGAGTCTCCCGCAGCTGGACAAAAATCCTCCGGGAAAAAAACCGCTTCCAGGAACTGCTGGGGGTGGACCGGGTGGTGGACGCCGCCCTCTCCCATGCCGTCCCCTTTACCTGGAAGAGCGACCAGGCCACCAGGGACGACGGCAAATTCCCCTTCCTGGTGGCCCAGGAGGATTTTCTCCGCCTCGCCTATCTCCATGACCTCCACGACCCCGTGGAGGGCGCCCTGCGCTTCGGCGAGTTCCGGGTCCAGGACGAAAACCTCTATTTCACCTACTCGGACCGCCCCTTCTACCAGTGGGAGGACCTGGGGGGCAGGGACCAGACCCTGCTCCTGGCCGAAAATGTGGAACGGATCTCCTTCGCCTACCTGGATTGGTCCGCCGATGAAAACGACGACTGGGAGGACCGATGGCTTTGGCTGGAGGAATGGGAGACCGAGGACTCCCAGAGAATGGACCTCCCCCTGGCCATCCGCATGACTGTCTTCTGGAAGGATGGACGCAGGGAAACCTGGATGCGCCGCACCATGGGAAACGCCTACCGGGAACGCTTCGGAAAATGGAACCCGCTGGAGGAGGATAGACGATGATCCGCCCCAAGGCACAGGGAGAGGAGGGAATGGCCCTCCTGATGGTCATGGGGGTCCTGGCTACCGCCATGGTCCTCCTGGCACATCTCATGATGGTCTCCGAAATCCTCTCCCGGGAGGCCTACGCCATCTCCACCAAGGGACTCCTCCGCTACCAGGCCGAATCCGCCGCCGATACCGCTTTCTGGCTCCATCTCACGGACCGGAGGCTCTTTTCCAACCGCACCCTGGGACAGACCGACCAGGACGATTTCCGCACCACGGAGGGCTTCCCCCCCTGGATGCTGGACGGACGCCCCCATCTCTTCGACGACGAACACTGCGCCGTCACCCTCAATTCCGGGGAAAGCGGACTGGTCTTCAAAAACATCGCCTCCTCCCTGCGGCAGGGACTCAGCGCCGTGGATGACGCAGACCTGCTCCTGGAAATCGACGCCTTCCTGGACGCCTACAACGACTACGTGGACGATAACGACCTGCGCTCCCTCAATGGCTATGAGGAGGAGGACTACGCCGCGGACGGCTTCCCCACCCTCCCCCGGAATGGCCCCATGGAGTTCAAGGCGGAGCTCTATTGGCTTCCCGGCTGGGAGTATGTGGTTTCGGGGGAAATCGCCACCCTCCCCCCCATGCAGATTCCCTACAACTACGCCAATGCCGCCCGGGTCTCCATCTATTCCGCCACCGCCCGGGAAATCGCGGACAAGCTGGACCAGGACGAGGATTCCGCCGATGTGCAGTCGGTGATGGAGGCGCTCCGCCTCTGGCGGGAGGAGGGCATCCCCCTGGACGACACCTTGGAGATGGAGCTTCTGGTGACCCTGAAGAACAATTTCAGCTTCCTGGAGGCGGGGGTGGCCGTGGTGGAGGCGAATGCCTACGATGGACAGCGGGAGGTCATGGGGGGATACCGGGTGGTGCGGGAAGCCAAAATCTCCTCCCGCACCTTCTTTGCCGACAACAAGCGGGAGTGCCTCTCCCTCTGGGAACGAAAATGGCGCTGACTTCCCAACGCCTTCCCTGGCATAGGCTGACTTCCCTCCATGTGGGGATGGGGTGCGCCACCTTGTGGACCCTGGAGGAGGAGCGGGACTTCCAGGAGCTCCCCCATTCCCTCCCCCATGTCCCCGTCCCCCTGGGCGCAGGAACCAATCTCCTGGGCTCCGACCAGGGGGGACTCCACCTGGTGCGCCTCGCCCCGCCCCCCATGCCGGCACTCCCGGAGGGGAAAGAGGGCCTCCTGCCGCTCCCCGCCTCCCTCCCCCTGACGCGGCTGGCTCTCCTCTGCGCCCAAAGGGGCCTGGGGGGCCTGGCTCCCCTCGCCGGCATCCCCGGCACCCTGGGGGGCGCCATCCGGATGAATGCCGGCGCCAACGGGGCCGACATCGGCTCCCTGCTGGAGGAGTGGCGCGGGGTGGACCTCAAGACGGGGAAGCCCTTCCGCTGGAAACGGGGGGAGGGCGGCTTCGGATACCGCACTTCCCCCGTCCCCCCCACCGTCCTCGTCCTCCAGGCGATCCTGCGCCTTCCCCAGGCGGAACCCGCCCGGGAGCGGGAGGCGATTCTCCAGGAACTCCGCCGTCGCAGGGAAAAGAATCCCCAGGGCCCCTCCGCCGGAAGCATCTTCCGGAATCCCCCGGGGGAGTCCGCCGGGAGGCTCCTGGAGGCGGCGGGATGCAAGGGGCTTCGCCGCGGCCCCCTGGTGGTCAGCGACAGGCATGCCAACTGGATTCTCAATCCCACCGCCACCCCCGCGAAAACCGAGGATGCCCTCTGGCTGATTCGGGAAATGCAACGGCGGGTCCCGGGGCTGCGCCCGGAGGTATGCCTCCCCGGCGGTGAGGGGGGGACGGGCGCCCCCCAATAGTGCATCAGTCGTCGGCCTTGAGGGAGAAGTCCCAGAAGCGGTTCACGCCCTCGCAGGCGGTGAGTCCCACGCGATATTCATTTTGGAGCTGGGGGAGAAGGCAGCCGAACACCATTCCCCCGCAGCGGATGGTAAGTCTATGTCCCTTGGGGGTCCGTTCGATGTCGGCGGCCAGGCGATGGGGCTGGTTGGCCGCAAAGGGGGCCTGGAGGAAGGCGGCCAGGCTCCAATAGGGACGCCCCTCCCGCATCTCGTGGTGCCAGACGTTGATGCCCTGGTCGTACAGGACAATCTCCCAATGCTCCCGGTATTCGGGATTCCCCTGGGAGTCCTCGCCAAGGTCGTTGGCCAGCACCAGGAGGGGCGCCATCCGATACTCAAAGGCCATGGTGGCCTGGATGGTGGCCCTGCGGGAGCATACCGCCCCGGCCAACACCATGGAGACATAGGTGCGGGGGGAGTCCGGCCCCTCAAGGCGCTCCTGGTAGGCCTGGAGGGAGTCCTCCACGGGAGGGGGGACCCGGTTCGCAATGGACTCCTCCTCCTGCAACCACTCCCCCTGGTGTGGGAAGCGGGGACTGCGCACCATGAGCCACTCCTGAGGCGACCATGCGCCCCGGGCAAAGCGCCAATGGCGCTCCTCCCCGCCGGGAAGAAGCGCACACCAGAGCAGGAGGCATAGCATAGGCTTCCGTTGCGGAACTGCCGCAACGCCCTTCCCGCCGGGAAGAAGCGCATACCAGAGCAGGAGGGCCAGGAACAACAGGAGGGGGTGTTGCGTCAGGAACATGGGGCAGGGCAGGGGAAGGTGCCAGCGCAGGGCTAGGCCATGGTGTCCAGTTTCTGGGCGATGCGGAGGAGCGCCTCCCGGACGCGGCGGTATTCGGAGGGCTTGTTGCGGAGGTGCCAGAGCCGGCAGAGCTGGGCCTCCTTGTGGCGGATTTCGTCGGCCAGGGCCAGGGGATTCTCCTCCCGGGCATGGCAGACGTAGGCCATGATTCGATGGGTGAGGATGGTCATTTCCATGCCAAAGCGCAGTTCGGCGATGGCATGGGGGTCGGCGGGATGGGCCTGGGCCAGGGCATTCTCGAAGCGCAGGGCGCTCTTTTCCAGCACGGCCACGGCCTGGTTGGCCTCCTGGGGGTTGAACCAGCGCTGGGGTTCGGCCATGAAATTGACCTCCGGCGTGGGATCCACCCAGAGGGAGAGTTCACGCCAGGTGACCTTGGTCTGGGAGGAGAACTCCCGCCAGAGGGAGGCAAAGCCCGGGGCGCCGCCGAACTCCAGGCGGTCCAGGGCGGCCTCGAAGGCGTCCACGTCCGCCGCGGCCTCCACATTCCAGCAGCAGGCCGCCCCGTAAATCATCCCATACCAGGAGGAGGCGGGCAGGTTGATGTTCCCGTAGTCTCCCCAGTTGGTGTTCAGGAAGCCCGTCGCCCCGTTGGCATGCCCCTTTTTCGCGTAGCCCAGGATGTTCTTCTGGGCGGTGTGGGCTTCTCCCAGCCAGCGGTTCCAGACGATGGTGCCCGGGCAGACGTAGAAGACGGGGGCCACGGCGGCCAGTTTGGCGGTATCCCACCAGGTGACCTCGGGGCCGTAGTCCCACTCCAGGGGGACCGCCCCGGCGGGCAGTTCCTTGAGCAGTTCCCGGTTTTCCCCGATGATGTCTCCCCAGAACATGGGGACCTTCCCCAGGTTCTCCACGGCGGCCATGATTTTCTTCAGGAAGCCCACGTAGAGTTTCTTCACGTCGGCGGGCTCCTTCACCAGGCTGCGGTTCTTGCCCTTCCCCAGGTCGAAGGTCTCGTCGCAGCAGATGTTGCAATACCGGGTATGGAAAAGGGGCAGATACTCCTCCAGGATTTCCGTGACCAGCTGGAGGGAGCGGGGGTCGG
>JAEDNB010000146.1 GCA_016302725.1 Lentisphaeria bacterium | reverse complement strand
GAAAAAACACGGGAACAAGGATGGACAAGGGAGAGGAAAAACAGCCTCCCCTCTCCAGGGGGGAAAACACAAAAGCCAGGGAAAAAAACGCGCGGGCGGATACAAAATCGTATTAGCCAGGAGATTTGCTTACTTTACTCCCCCCAGATTTTCAAGCAGGAGGGGTTTATTTTTTGGGGGGCTGTGGGCTATTCTGTGCGGAGCCACACGGCCATTTTTGCGGGGCCGCGGTTTTGCCAGAGTGCGTATGGGATGGCGGTGAAGGGGACCTGTTTACGCAGGAGGTCCTGGGTGAAGTAGAGGGCCTGTGGGTCTGGGGCGGATTCGGCGATGGCGGTTCCGGTGATGGCTGGGGTTCCCTTGGGGAGTCCGTGGGCTTCCTGGAGGGTGAAGTTTTGGTGTGCGGGGAGGATCAGGTTAGCCACTCCGTCGGGGTTGTCGATGGATTCGCAGGCGTAGACGACGGGGCCTCTCTTGAGGGCGATCCGTCCGGCGTTGTTCGTGATTTTGAGATTGGCGTGGAGGGTTTTCACGGGCATGGGGAGTGTCATTTCCACCACATCGTTCCCGGTCCAGGTCTGTTCCAGGGTGAGGTATCCCTGGCATGGCTTTGTGGAGACGGGGATTCCGTTGAGTTTCACCTGTGGGTTGTCGCACCAGGCGGGGAGTCGGAGGGAGAGTTTCACCGGTCCCTGGGTTTTGGCGGTGACGGTGATGGTTTCCCCGTAGGGGTAGTTTCCCTCCACGTGGAATTCGCCCAGGTGGTTTTTGAGGGTTCCGGCCAGGGGGAGGTTCAGCCGGGCTTCCCGGGGGCCGGTGCTCCAGACATATTGGAGTGCGCCGGGGAGGAATCGGCAGAAGTTGGTGGGGCAGCAGGAGCATTCGAACCAGGGCTGTCTTTCCTTGGCGCCGGCGTTGTAGGTCTTGGTATTGTCGTCCACCTCCAGGTAGTTGGTGTAGAAGAATCGGTCTCCGGAGAGGCTGATGCCGGGGAGGACGCCGTTGAGGAGGGTCAATTCCAGGATGTCGCCGTATTTTCCGTCTCCTGTGGCGTTGAGCATTCGGTGGGCGAAGAAGACCAGTCCCATGGCGGCGCAGGATTCCGCGTACATGAGGGAGCTGTTGCTCAAGTCATAGTCCTGGGTGATTTCCTCCCAGCAGAATGTGGAGCCGATTCCTCCGGTGACATACATTCGGCGGGTGGTCAGGTTTTGGAAGAGCCGTTGGCAGGCCTTCAGAAGTTCCTCGTCCTGTGTGAGGCGTGCCACGTCTGCCATGCCGGAGTAGAGGTAGACCGCCCGCACGGCATGCCCCTTGGCCTCCTGGAGTTCCCGCACGGGGCGGTCTGCCTGGAAATAGGCGATGTCGCCGAAGGGGTTTTGGTGTTCCACCTCCAGGAAATAGTTGGGGCTTTGCCCCCGTTCATCCACGAAATACTTGGCCAAATCCAGGTATTTCCTTTCTCCGGTGGCCTGGTAAAGGCGGACCAGGGCCAGTTCGATTTCCTCATGGCCGGGGTAGCCCCGTTTCTGCCCCTGTCCCCGCCCGAAGACGGTGGCGATGTAGTCCGCATAGCGGCGCATGACCTCCAGGAAGCGGGTCTTCCCCAGCATTTCATATCCGGCCACGGCCGCCTCCATGAGGTGGCCGGCGCAGTAGAGTTCGTGCTGGACGCACAGGTTGCTCCACCGCTTCTCCGGCTCCACGGCGGTGAAGTAGGTGTTCAGGTATCCGTCGGGCTGCTGGGCGGAGGCAATGCGCTCCACGATGCGGTCGTATTCCGCCTCCAGTTCGGCATTGGGGGAGAGGGCCAGGGAGTAGGCCACCCCCTCCAGCACCTTCGCCACGTCGGAATCCCAGTAGATGTGTGGCTTGTTGGGCTTGCCCTCCTTCCAGTCCAGGTCGAAGGCCGCCAGTCGGCCGGTGGAACGGCACTTCTCCAGGGAGGAGGGGATGGTGACGGCCAGGGCCTGGCGGATCCGGGGGGAAAGCACGCCGTCGTGGAGTTCAACCTGGGTGATGGGGACGCTTTGGTAGGGGGAAAAGCCCATGGTGCGGGAATGGCTCGGAAAGGGAAGGAGGAGGAGGAGGGAAGGGGAAGGCACCTTGGGAAAATCCTCCCCTCCCCGGCAGGTGCCGGGAAAGGGGAGGCCCTAAGCACCGCCGCAAAACGGGGAGGCCCACCCAGGGAAAAAGGGAGCGGAAGCTTCCGGTCAAACCGGGAGACGATGCTTTTTCGCAACGCTCCTTACTGTAAGAACCATATGGACTTCTGAAGAGAGACTAATTTACATAAAAAGGAGACAAAACCGTATGTCAGGCCATTTCCCCTCCCATTCCTTCCAGCCCTTGAACTGCGGACGCTTCGTTTCCCGGGGCAGGGGAAGCCATCCGGAACGGGTCATCGATTCCCATGAGTTCATCTTCCTGCTTAGCGGTCACCTGGAACTCTTCGAGGAGGAGCGGGCGTTTTCCCTGAATGCGGGGGACTACCTGATTCTGCGGAAGGGGCGTCGCCATGGCCCCATGGCCCCTTACGCCCGGGGGCTCTCCTTCTTCTGGATCCACTTCCAAGGGGACTCCGGCGACCTGGAGGCCCTGCCCCAGACGGGGCACGCCACCCGTCCGGAGCGCCTGGCCTTCTACTGCCAGAGCCTCCTCCTGGAACAGCACGAACCCCAGATGGACCCCGTCAGTTTCCAGCTTCTCCTGGAACTCGCCCTCCGGGAGGCCCGGCGCTTCCATGCGCCCCAGAAGGCGGGCGCCCTCTCCCCCACGCCCTTGGCGGAGGCGGCGGAGCACATGGTGCGCCTCCGGTATGCCGAGGCCCTGACCCCCTCCGCCATCAGCCACGAACTCCATTGCAACCAGGAATACCTGGGACGGGTCTACCGACTCCATTTCGGGGAAAGCATCGCCGCCGCCATCAACCGCCGCCGCGTGGAGGTGGCCGCCCGCCTCCTGACCAGCGAAGGGCTCTCCGTCAAGGAAATCATGAACCGGGTGGGCTTCCAGGACCCCGCCTATTTCCGCCGAAAGTTCCGCCAGAGATATGGCGTCTCCCCCAAGGACTACCGGCGCTTCCTGAACACGGGGCACCGAAATACCGAATAACCCCGGGGGGGGCAGGGCAGGGCGCTCCCTCCCCCGGAACCTCCCCCCCTCTCCGAATCCCCCTAGAGAAGTTGCTTGCAGGACTGGTAGGAGCCGATGACCTTCACCTCATCCGCCTGCCGTCCCAGTTCCTCCAGGATGGCGGGCATCCTGGCATCCTGGAGCCCGCAGTCCAACTCCACAAAAAAGCGGTATCGCCATCGCCCGTGCCCGGAGGGGCGGCTCTCAATCATGGAAAGGGAAACCCCCGCCTCCTTGAAGGGAAGAAGGGCGTCGTAGAGCGCGCCCACCTTGTCCCGCGCCGCAAAGCAGAGGCAGCAGCGATCGTGCACCACCTGGTCGTTCTCCTTCCGGGAGAGCACGAAGAACCGGGTCACGTTGTCCGGGTTGTCCTCGATGTTCTCCTCCAGCACGTTCAGGGCATAGAGGCGGCCCGCCTCCACGCTGGCGATGACGGCGGCGCCGGAGGTGTGGCTGGCCAGTTCGGCCGCCCGGGCGTTGCTGGGGGTGGCGATGGTCTCCGCATCGGGGAAATTGCGCTCCAGGTACTGCCGGCACTGCCCCAGGGACTGGGCATGGCTGTAGATGACCCGGATTTCCTCCCGGTTCTGGTTGCTCAAAAGGCATTGGTGCACGGCGATGGCCACCTCCTCGTAGACCTTCAACGAGGAGGAGGCCAGGGCGTCCATGGTGCCGTTGACCAGGCCTTCCGTGGAGTTCTCCACGGGAACCACGCCGTAGTCGCACAGGCCCCCTTCCACGGCGGAAAGCACCCCCCCGATGCTGTTGCAGGAACGGTATTCCACACGGTCCCCAAAGGTGCGCGTGGCGGCAATGTGGGTGAAGGTGGCCGCCGGCCCAAGGTAGGCGACCCGGATGCTCCGCTTCGCCTCCTCCTCCTTGGCCAGGTTCCGAAGCCGCCTCCCCGCCTCCAAAACCAGCCTCTCCGTCTCCGCAAAGCCAATGCAGGCGTCGGTGACGGAAAGGCCGCCGCAGGGACGCACCCCCGCCACGATGGCCTGACGCCCCTCCTGGAGGTTGCTCTCCAGCATCATGCCTATGATGGCGTCATTTCCCGCCAGGCGCTGCTCCAGCACATTCTCGAAGACGATGTGCTGCCGCGTGTAGTCCCGCCGGGAGTTTCCATGGCTGCAGTCCACCACCACCTGGGGCTTCAGATGGGCCTCCCGCAACTTGTCCAACGCCTCCGCAATGGTGCCGGGATAGTAGTTTTCACCCCGGGCACCCCCCCGCAGCACCAGGTGGCCGTCGGGATTCCCGGCGGTGCGGAGGATGCCGCTGTGTCCATTGCTCAACATGCCCAGGTAACTGTGGGGGGAGGCGGCAGTGCAGATGGCGTCAATGGCCACCTGGATGGAGCCGTCCGTCCCGTTCTTGAAGCCCACGGGGACGTCCAGGGCGCTGGCCATCTGGCGATGGGGCTGGGATTCCGTGGTGCGCGCGCCAATGCCCGCATAGGAAATCAGGTCCGTGAGATATCCCGCCGTGGCGGGGTCCAGAAGTTCGGTGGCCGCAGGCAACCCCAGTTCCGCCAACTCCAAGAGGAAGGTGCGGGCCAGGCGCACCCCCTTGGCGATGTTGCACTCCCCGTTCAGGTCCGGGTCGTAGATGAGCCCCTTCCAGCCCAGCGTGGTGCGCGGCTTCTCGAAATAGGTGCGCATCACCACCAAAATGTCCTGGGAAACCTGGCGGGACAACTCCTTCAGGCGATGGGCATATTCCCGGGCTGCCTCCAGGTCGTGGATGGAACAGGGCCCCACCAGGAGAAGAAGACGGCGGTCACGCCCCTCCACAATGTCCTTCACCTGCCTCCGGCACTCCGCCAGGTTCTTCTCCATCTCCGGGGTCACCGGAAGTTCCCTGCGGAGTTCATCGGGGGATTTCAAGTCAATTTCCTGCAACATGTCAGTCACCTCAAAAAAAAAGCACCCAGGAGATTCTCCCGGATGCGTCTGTCTGGAAAACAAAAAGGCGAACCTGGATTTCCTATCCCTGGTCCGCCTTACGCTCTATGATTGCCAAAACATGGACACGCATCGACGGGCTTCAGCGGCTAAACCGCCAAAACCAGTAAAATCGATGCATGGCCAATCCTTTCTGCATAATGCTCGTACTGTAAGCCCTCTTGGAGATTTTGCGAATCCATCCTGCAAGAAAAATCGGCCGCGGGGCCGCCATCGCCAGGGAAAGGGGCACGAGAAGGCGGGCGACTTCCCCTAGAGCCCCTAGAATCTCTAGAATCTCTAGAATCTCTAGAACCTCTAGAACCTCTAGAACCTCTAGAA
>JAEDNB010000145.1 GCA_016302725.1 Lentisphaeria bacterium | reverse complement strand
AGAGGGGCCAGCGGGGGCTATTCCTGCCTTCCCCGGGGCTTGCGTCCCCGTTTTTGCTCTTCCTTTTCGGCCCTTCTCTGTTCCCGTTCCTGGCGGCGCTGTTCCTCCAGGCGCTGTTCCTCCAGGGTTCTCCGTTCCTGTTCCAGGCGCTCCCGTTCCTCCTCCATCCGACGCTGTTCCAGCTGCATCTGCTGTTCCCTCTTCAGGCGCTCCGTTTGCTCCCGCTGCATCCGGAGCCGTTGTTGTTCCTGTTCCCATTGCATACGCCTTTGCTGTTCCTGCTGCTGGCGCAGCTGTTCCTGCTGGGCGGCCTCCTGGGCCTTCCGCTGGTTTTTCTGGATCCTTTCGTTGTGCCTGGCAATCATCTTGCGCAGGGCGGCCACCAGGTCGTCCCGCTTATCGAAGCCAATCTTCCCATAGCCGTTCAACTGGATGCGTTCCTGCTTCCAGTTCACCCCGTCGAAATTGGAGCGGCTGCCCTGGAAATTGTTGTTGTGGTCCTGTATCATCTGTCGCAGGTTCCTCTCCAGCCGGTCCGCCTCCTTCCGGGAGATGGGGCCTGGGGGCAGTTGAAGCACCTGGGTGCCGCCCTTGTCCACAATCTTCGCCTCCAGGCAGGGGGCGCCCGCCAGAAGAAGCAAGGCGATTCCCCAGAAAAATACACGGGTCGAAAGTCTCATCATGGCTTACCTCCTTGTGCTTTGCCTTTCCTGACGATTTCGTTCCATGGACACGGGGAGACAACGCTGGTTCCCCACCTCCTCCCAGAAGGCGGCCGTGTTGCGACGGGACACATTCAGCACCAGCCCCACCAGGAAAAGCAGGGAAATGACGCTGGAGCCCCCGTAGGAAAGAAAGGGGGCCGTGACTCCCGTGGGGGGAATCCAGCCGCTGACCACCCCCACGTTCACCAGGGACTGCACGGCAATGAGCAGGGCGATTCCATGGCACAGAAGCATATCCTCCCGCCGCCGGCACTGTCCCGCCACCCCCAGGATGCAGAGGCAGGCGCAGAGGTATCCCCCCAGCACCCCCAGGAGCCCCAGGAAGCCCATCTCCTCGCCGATGACCGCCACAATGAAATCCGTGTGGGGTTCGGGGAGATATGTCTTCATGTATCCCTGCCCATACCCCAGGCCCGCGAAGCCGCCGATGCCCAGGCAGATCTGGGAGCGGAAAAGCTGGAAGGACTCGCCTTGCTGCGCCTCCTCCGGATGGCGCCAGGCCACAATCCGGTTCCGGCGCATGGGGCTCCCCGCGATGCCCAGGACGCCCAGGCAGCCCCCCAGAAGCAAAAGGACCAGGAGCCAGCGCATGCGGACGCCGGCCAGGAACATCACCCCCAGGAGGGTTGCCCCCGTGACCACGGTGGTGGAGAGGTCCTTCCCCAGGAAAATCAGCGCCAGGAGGCTTCCGGCGAAGGCCAGGGGAAGGAGCACCCCCGTCCCGAGCCCCTTCATCCGGGCACGGCTCAAGTTCCCGTAGTAGGCCGCCAGGAAAATCACCATGGCCACCTTGGCGAATTCCGAGGGCTGGATCTGGACCGGCCCCAGCCGGAACCACCGCACGGCCCCCTTCACCGAGGCCGTCAGGGGGAAGAAGGCCAGCAGCCGCGTCCCCCCCAGGCGGGAGGCGATGGCGGCCGCGCTCAAGTAGCCCAGGCAGCCGATGAGGATGAGCATCCACCAATGGCTGCGGCGGTAGAGGAAATCCAGGGGCAGGCGGGAACCCAGGACGCATCCCGCAATGCCCAGGAGAATCCACACAATCTGCATCTGGAAATAGTGCTTTCCCGAGGTCTGGAGGGTGGCCGAGGCAATCATGCACACCCCCGCCGCCAGCATCACCCCCACAAAGACCACCAGCCCCGGGGCCGACAGGCGGGCACACGGGGAAAGGCCGCTGCCCGGCGCCTCAAGGCTCCATACCCGGGGCGGCGCCTCCCCGGAGGGATTCCTGCGGGGGGGGGCGCCTTCAGCCATTCCGCCTCCCCTCCGGCAGAAGGTTGTGGAAATCCGCGAAGAGGCGCCCGAAATCCACAGGCCCCACCCGGCACTCCTTGTACTCCTTCCAAAGCCGGTCCACTCCCTCCTGCAGATGTCGGGAAGTGACCCCGTTGCGCATGGATTCCACCGCCTCGATGAAGGCGGCCAGCTTGTCCGCGCAGCAGACCACCTCCCCGTCCAGGGGCTGGAAGCGCGCCTCGTTGTAGCGTTCCCCCAGTTCCTGGAAGGAGAGCCCGGTGCGGAGGCGCCCCTCCACGATGGCGCGGTTTTCGAACTCGTTGTCGGTGAAATAGGAGAGGTCCCGGTACCAGTGGGGGGGGACCAGGGGCATTACCTTCTCCTCCATCTGGAGGTTCTCGAACTTCTTGATGCTTTCCGCCAGCCCCTCCACCGCGTTTTTCACCGGCGAGGTGATGTCCCGGGTCAGGGCCTCGGGGAGGTCATGGAAGAGGGCGCCCTGGAAGCCATTGACGATGCGCTGTTCACAGGCGTCGGTGTCGCAGAGGGCCAGATAGGTCATGATGGCCACCATGAGCATATGCCCCAGGACGCTGGTGGCGGGGATTCTGGGGGACTGGCTCCAGCGTTTCTGGAAGCGGAGTTGGGCGCAGAGGTCCAGGAAGCCATAGGTTTTCCTCTTGAGGGCGATTTTCTGCACGCCGATGAGGTCGATGTGGTCCTCCAGCTGGTCCTCGATTTCCCCCTTGATTTGCTCGATGCCCCGGATGAAGGGGCAGAGTTGGTAGAGGATGTTGAACTCCCACTGGGTGGCCAGGTAGTGTGCCGCCTTCAGGATCCGCTTCTCCCGCACGGCGAAGCGGGGTTCCGTCAAATAGGCCCTCATGCGTTCCTGGAAGCCCCCGCGCACCTGGCGCACCAGGGGATTCAACTGCTCCAGGACCCACTGGTTCAACTGCTCCCCGTTCTCCGCCATCATCCGATGGAAGACCGGCGGCTTGATGTCCGTCAGGATGATCCGCTGGAGAAGTTCGAAGAGCGCCCCCTCCACCAGCATCAGCCACTGCACCTGCCCCGGCCCGCGCTTGTCCTCCTCGCACCGCGCCAGCGCCCAGGCGATGATCATCTTGTGCGCCTGCTTGTCCAGCTCCGTGAACTCCATGGGGTTGATCTGGTCGTTCCAGCGGCGGATGCTGGCGGAGCCAAAAATCAACTCCACCAGTTCCAGATTGAGCGATTGGGGGGAGTCCTGGGACATGGCAAGGTTTCCGGGAATGCGACGGAAGGGGGAAAGAGGGAAAGGGGGGGAGGCGCCGGGACGGGAGAGGGAAGGAGGGCAGGAAGGGCGCGCCCCCCGGCCCCTCGGGAAATGGCTGGATTGCCCTGGCCCGGAACCGTGGCGGACCGCCCTTCCCCATCCACTTTCCACAATATAGCCCCGCCACGCCGCCCGCCAGGCTCCCCCGCCCCCCGCCTTTTCCCATGGAAAATGGTTGCAAACCCCCCAAACACCATTAAGGTAACCCAAGATTAGGACATCCCCGACACCCGAGACGGGCCGCCTTCCCCCTTGCCTGGCGGCCTCCGGTGCGGCATCCTTCCAGGGAAAGAGGCCCCCCGGAAGAGAACACAGAAGGGAAAAGACGGCGATGGGAATGCCCCCGCCACGCGTTTCCAGGGGAAAGCCCCCCCTTTTCTTGCCCAATGGAGTACGTCGACGAGACATTATTCGAGAACCTGATGAGAGAGCGCTCCGCCCTCCTCCTTTCCCATTGCATGCACTTTGTGAACGAGGGGGTGAACAACTTCACCCTGACGCGCCCCCTCCTCAACTTCCTCCTGGCGGAATCTAGCCAACTGGAGGAACTCCTGGACGCCTACGGCGCCAAGAGCAACGAACGGTGGAGCAAGTTCCGCATGCACGTGGCCATGCTCAAGAACTTCAGCTCGGCGGGCTACGACCTCCTCCACCTCAAGCACACCCTCCACTCCTATGATTTCCAGGGAAGCTATCCGGGCATGGAGGAAAACACCGCCGACGCCATCACCTACGTCTCCCTCTTCCTCTTCTGCTCCCTGCGCCTCCTCCTGGAGGAGGGCTCCGCCAAGGGTTGGCCCTTCCCCGAGGCGCTGCTGGGATACGACTACAGCGAGGTGCTCCCCCCGGGGATGCTCCCCAAGGACCGGGTGAAAAGCTTCCGGGAGGACGCCAAGCACCTGGTCATCCACCTGGCCACCAGCTTCCTCAACAACACCGAGGACGCCAAGTTCCTGTCCAATGCCGCCAAATGCCGCCCGCCCCAGTGGCGCGGACTGGATTTCGAACAGCTCACTGAGGCCTCCATCCGCTCCCTGGAGGAACGCTTCCACACCCTCCAGTCCCTCTACGACACCTATCTCTCCTACAGCGCCATCGAAAGCCAGGACATCTCCCTCCGCCGCCTCCGGGGCCACATCAGCGTGGTGCTCCACCTCCTCCGCGTGACCACCGTCTTCATCCATTTCCATGAACGGCACGTGAAGACCGGAAGCGAAAAGCCCTTCTGCCGAAACAACTGCGTCCTCCTGGGAAACTGGTATCTCCACCTGCTGACCCACTACCTCTGCCACTACAGCTACCAGTTCCTGGCCGGCGCCCGGGGACTCTGCCAGTCCATGCTCCGGCAGTATGCGGTGGTGGAATCCCGGGAAATCCCCATCCCCCCCTATTTCGGCTTCCACGTCCGCCCCGCCACCCTCATCTCCTCCATCGTCCGGCACTACGGCAGCCCCGTCACCCTGCTCCTGGACAAGGAGTACGACGCCAGCCTCCCCATGAACCTCTTCCTGGCCAACGAATGGATCAACCAGCTGAAGCGGCAGTTCATCGGGAACGAACTCGCCCGCATGAACGAGGCCATCGTCGCCCTGCAGAGGAAATTGGACCAGGGGGAGGACACCCCCGCCAACGCCGCCCTGGAGATCATCCGGCAGATGGCCAACGCCAACCTGCTCCGGGTATTGGTCTATCCCCTTGACCTGGAACCCATTGTCAAGAGCTCCACGGCCCCCACCCTCCAGGAGTTGATGCAAAGCGTCATCGCCACCCTCCACGCCCAGCGGAAAATCAATATCCTCTACGACTGCAAGGTCACCTTCCGGGGCGATGTCCGGGTGCTGGAAGACATCCAGATCCTGGCGGCCAACGGCTATGGGGAAAACGAAACCGGAGCCAACATCCCCCTGCCCCGGGAACTCTCCTATCTCTCCCACTACCACCCCCTGCATTGACTCCCCCCCCAGCAGGGAAATCCCCCCCACGGCGGCGTCCCCTCCTGTCCCATGCCTTCCCCTCCTGTCCTCTTTCCCCAGGGGAGGCGGGGGTTTGAAAATGGGCTTCAGCAAGTTATATTAACGGGCTCTACGCCAGAACATTTTCTTTGACGACAATACCAACCCCACACCCCAACGGGAGTTTTTCCTACTATGTACGCCATCATCAAGACTTCGGGCAAGCAGTATA
>JAEDNB010000144.1 GCA_016302725.1 Lentisphaeria bacterium | reverse complement strand
GCCAGAATAGCTCAGTTGGTAGAGCACTTGACTTGTAATCAGGCGGTCGTCGGTTCGATTCCGACTTCTGGCTCCATTACGTATCTGCGCTGGGAATAAACCACTTGAGATATATCACACGATTCCTTTTCGAGGCGCCTCCGGCGCCTCTTTTTGCTTTTCCCCCCTGGGTAAAAAGCTTGCCCGTCGTCACATTTTCGGCACAGGGGAAATAAGTGTGCGGGATGAGGCTGCGCCGGTCCGTACTCTGGCTTTTCGCGTCCCTTCCTGTGCGCCCTGGGCGTGGGGCGGGTTTCAGGAGGGGCGTGGGACGGGTTCCTTTGGGGGATGCGCGGAAAATCTTTTCCGGAGGGCGTGTACGGCGAGATAGAGGAGGGAGGCGACGAGCCAGGCGAGGAAAAAGGAGACCAGGGTATGGCTGAAGAAGTGGTTTCCGTCCATGGTGTGGCAGAGTCCCATGAATCCTCCCAGGGCGGCGGAGAAGGCGAATCCCCACCGGCGCTTTCGGGGGTCCTCGGGACAGAAGGCGAGTCCCATGAGGGAGAATCCTCCGCTGGCATGGCCGGCAGGCCAGCCGTGGAAGCGTTTCCCGTTGGGCTCCCTGCGGGTGCGGAACGCTTGGAGAAGGGAGCGCTTGGGGCAGGTTCCCCCATATTGGAGGATTTTCTTGGGGTAGGGCATGCTGTTTCGGGACTTCAGATTGGCCACCAGGGTGGGAATCGCCGCCATGCAGAGGAGGACATAGGCCCGCTTCCAGGGGAAACGCCGGGTCTTGGCAAGGCTCCAGAGGGCGGAAAGGAGGAGGAGTCCGGAAACGGCCCCGATGAGGCGGACGGGGATGGTGTAGTAGACCAGCCCAAAGCCCCGGTGCTTGTCCAGGGTCAGGAGCCACCCCCGTTCCGGGGAGTAGAAGAGATTTTGGATCTGTTCATCCCAGGGGGTGGTTTCCGCCAGGAGGATGGTCAGGGCGAGGAGGGCGAGGGGGATGGCCCAGGAGGTCCATCCCCGGAAGAGCCAATCCCTTTGCCGGCCAGGTAGGGAAGTGGTCGGGGGGCTCATTTTCCGGACTCCTCCCCCGGGGAGGCAAAGGTTCCCCAGCGGTCCAGGAGCATCTGGTGGCGCAGGCTGGTGCCCTGGTAGAAGAGGATGGCGCGCCGAAGGAGGGCATCCCCCTTCTCCGCAGGACGCGCCTCCTGGACCTGGACGAAGGGGACGGACAAATCCCATTGGGAAACCTCCGCCCGCCTCCCGGGATACAGGGTGATGAGTTTCCCGGTGGCGCCGTCCAGGAACCCCAGATGCTGGAAGGTGCCCGGGAAGGCACGTCCCCCGTTGGGGGGGAGCCGGCGGACATCCATGCCCAGGAAGGAACTTTCATAGTCCCAGTCCATGAGGGAGAAGAGGGTGGGCGCCAGGTCGATTTGGCTGCAGACCGCCTGGATCCTGGAGGGGGGGAGCAGGAGGGGGTTGTAGAAGAGGACGGGGATGTGGTATTTGTCCAGGGGGAGGGCCGCCCTGCCGCTGGTGCTGTGGCAGTGGTCGGCCAGGAGGATGAAGAGGGTGTTGGCGAACCAGGGCTTTTCCCTGGCCTTGCGGAAATACTCTCCCAGGGCGAAATCGCTGTATTCCACGGCGGCGAAGCGACGGAATTGTGGGGCGTCCAGGACTCCCTGGGGGAAGGTGTAGGGGCGGTGGTTGGAGGTGGTGAGGATGAATTGGTGGAAGGGGGTGCCTTGGCTATGGCGGCGGTCGGCGTCGTCCAGTGCCCATTGGAGGAGGTCCTGGTCGCAGGCACCCCAGGCATTGGAGAAGGTCTTGGGCTGGGAGAGTGGGGAGCGCGCGTCCTGGACTTCATAGCCGTTTCCCTGGAAGAAGGCCTTCATTCCATCGAAGCGGCTGTCGCCCCCGTAGAGGAAGGTGTTTGCATATCCCTTTTGCCGGAAGAGGTGTCCCAGGGAGAAATAGCCTTCGGGGTGGGGGCGTTTCACCAGGGACTGTCCGGGGGTGGGGGGGATGGAGAGTTGGATGGCTTCCAGGCCTCGGACGGTGCGGGTGCCGGAGGCGAAGCAGCGGGTCCAGAGCATTCCTTCCTGGGCCAGGGCGTCCAGGTTTGGGGTGAAGGTCTTGTCAGGTTTTCCGCCCAGGCATCCCGTGAAGGCGGCGCTGAGGCTTTCCTCCAGGATGAGGACCACATTCCACTGCTTTTCCTCCCTGGGGGAGGCGAGGGCGCGCCGGATGTCCAGGCATTGTCCGGAGAGGAATTCCCCGCCGTCTGCGGCGAGTTCCTCCCTCAGGGCCTGGGAGTTTTCCTGGCGTGGCATGGTGAGGTAGAACTGTTCGTATTTCAGGGAATTGTGGTAGAATGCCCTGGCCAGGGAGAGCAGCCCGTTGCCGGCCGCCTCCGCCTGGATGTGGTTTCCCCGGAAGAGCCGTGTGAGGTCCCCCGGGGGGGCGAGGAGGGTGAGGGCGCCCAGGGCGAAGAGGTAGATTCCCAGGGCGATGAGGCCTTTCCGGCAGGAGTCCTGGGCCTCTTCCCAGCGTCGGTAGAGGAGGCTGTAGCGCTGGCAGAGCCAGGCCGCCCCCAGGGCAAGGAGGAGGATGGCGAGGAGGACCTTTCCCACGGGGTAGGATTGCCAGATGTTGGCGGTCACCTCCGTGGTGTAGGCCAGGTAGTCCACCGCGATGAAGTTCAGGCGGGAGTGGAATTCGTCCCAGAAGAGGAGTTCCGCCGTGGCGAGGAAGAGGAGCAGGAAGAAGTGGAGGGCCAATGCCCCCAGGCAGAGGAGTCGTCGTCCCTTGGTCCAGCGGCGGGGGACCAGGGCGAGGAGGAGTGCCAGGGGGGCGAACATCCAGCCGGCGGCCACCAGGTCGGAGAGGGCGCCGACGGCGAAGGTGAGGAGAAGGAGGGGGAGGGAGCGCTCCCACTCCCCGCCGGAGAGGAGGGCGATGGCGACCCTGGTGAGGAAAAAGGAGAGGAGCGCTGCCCCCCCAAGAAGGATAAGCCCCAGCAGCCCGCCGGGAAATTTCTTGGAGAGTTTTTGGCAGAGATAGAAGATGGTCTGGCTCATGGTGGTGGTACGCGGAAGGCAGACGGAGAGGCGGACGGGGGCTCCACCCGTCCTTTTCCATAGGATATCCCCGCCATGTGACGGAAAGTATGCCGCAGGATTACCAGTCGGCAATGATGGGGGGGCATTTCCGTCTTCGGTGCGGGGCAGGTCTTCCCGGGGGGATTATGCTATGGGCTTTCCGCCGGGAGGGGCATTCCCTTCCCTCTTCTGCGCCGCCACCGGGCTTCCCTTGGACGGGCGAGGCTCCCTGTCCCGGGAAAGGCCCGCCCCGCCCTCGGGCATTCCCTCCCTCGTGTCTCTGCAACTCCCATGAAACGCCATCTCCCCTTCCCTCTTTGCCTCTTCCTTCTCTTCTTCGCGACCCTGCTTTCCGCGTCGGAACCCCTGCGCATCGCCCTCTATCCCTACGTGCCCGATCTGGCGCATTTTGAGGCGACGTTGCGGCAAGCCTGGAAAGCCCAAGGAGAGACCCGGGAAATCCAGGTGGTGCCCTATGACTACTACGTGGATCCCTTCCCGGAAAATCTGGACATCCTCCCCACGGATCCCCTCTATCTGGAGTCCTACCTGGCGGAGGGGCGCCTCTTGCCCCTGCCCCCGGAAATGCTGCAGGACCAGGATTTCTTTCCCTTTGCCCGCCAGGCGGGCCTGCGGGAGGGCAGGCTGTATGGGGTTCCCGCCATGACTTGCGCCTCCTTCCTCTTCTATCGCCAGGGAGACCAGGCCGCCCAGGAGGCGCAGACCATGGCCGAACTCCTCCAGAAATGCGGCACCCCTTCCGGCGAGGGGCTGCTCCTGCCTCCCGGAGAGGGGCTCTATGCCTCCCTGGAATCCGTGGCGACGGTCTCCATCTTCGCCGCCAAACTGGAGAAGGCATTGGGCTCCCGGCAGGCCGCCCTGGAGGAACTGAAGGCCATGGTGGCCATGGGACGCCCCGAACAGGTGCAACTCTGGAAGGAAGACGACCCCTCCTTCCGGGAAAAGGCCTTCGCCCAGGGCGGAGGACGCTTCCTCTATGGCTACCCGGAGGCCGCCGCACACTTGACCCCCGAGGCCAGGAATTCCCTCCAACTGAAACGAATGCCCCAGGCTGACCACGCCTACTACGTGAATCTCTATTCCCTCTCCGCAAAGTGCCCCCGGGAAAAACAGGCCGACGCCCTCCGGCTCCTGGCCTTGATGACCAGCCCGGCGGTGATGGAACGCTCCATCGCCCCCCAGGGAAAGTCCATGCAGTACCTCCTGCCCGCCAGACCCTCCATCCTCCAAAAACTGGCGCACCAGGACCCCTTCTATGCCAAACTCCTCGCCGAACTCCAAAATCCCCAGTGCACTTTCTTCGGGCTGGACAAGCAGGCCAGGGAGACGCTCCGGGAACTGGGAAGCCTCTGCCAGAAGAGCCTGGGACTGGATATCCAGTAGGACTCCGGGGACAACGCGCAAAACGCAAAAAGGGCGGGCCATGCTTCGGCATGGCCCGCCCTTCTTTTGTCGCCCCGCCTCCTATTCGTATCGCAGGCAATCAATGGGATTCAGCCGGCTGGCCCGGTAGGCGGGATAGAAACCGAAGAAGATGCCCACCACCGCCGAGAAGGCAAAGGCCAGAATCACTGAACTCTCCGTGATGACAATCGGCCAATTCTGGATGTTGCCGATCATTCGGGCCCCTATGATCCCCAGGAGGGCTCCCAGAAAACCGCCCACGCAGGAGAGGGTCATGGCCTCCAGGAGGAACTGTAGCAGAATGTCCCCGGGACGGGCTCCAATGGCCATGCGCAAGCCAATCTCCTTGGTGCGCTCCGTGACGGAGACCAGCATGATGTTCATGATGCCAATGCCGCCCACCAGGAGGGAGATGGAGGCCACGGCCCCCAGGAGAAGGGTGATGGTGGAGGTGATGGTGGTCATCATCTCCGTGATCTCTGTCATGTCCCGGATGACAAAGTCGTTCTCCTTGGCTTCGGGAAGGCGATGGCGTTGCCGCAACAGGCCGGTGAACTCGGTTTTGGCCTCCTCCAGGTCGTCCATGGAGTGCAGGGAGACCAGGAGTTGGTTGACGTTGTTGAACGTGCTGCGCTGGATGGTGCGTTTCACGGTGGTGTAGGGCATCAGCAGGGCGTCGTCCTGGTCCTGTCCCATGGAGTTGGAGCCCTTTTTCTCCATGACGCCGATCACCTTGAAGGCCATGTTGCGGACCCGGATGTTCTTGCCGATGGGGTTTTCCCCGTTGGGGAAGAGATTGTCCACCACGGTTTGCCCCAGAATCAGGACCCGTCGTCCGCTTTGGATGTCATCTTCGCTGAAGAAGCTGCCCTCTCCCACGTTCCATCCCCGCACCACGGGGAAGCCCAGGCCCACGCCGGAGATGCTGGTGGACCAGTTGTTTTCGTTGTAGATGACCTGGGCG
>JAEDNB010000143.1 GCA_016302725.1 Lentisphaeria bacterium | reverse complement strand
TGAAGCCGTCGGCGCAGGCGTTGAGGCCCACGTGCTTCATGCAGGCGATGGCCCGTTTCCCCATATAGCTGGCGCCGATGGCCTCTTCCATGGCGGCCTTCTCGTTGCAGGACCACTGGCGATGGAGGTTTCTCTGGGCGGCCAGGGGGGAGGACTGGAAATACTCCATGATTTCCGTGGACGGGGTGCCGGGATAGGCGTAGCAGGCGGAGGCTCCCGCGTCGATGGCCCCTTGGGCGTAGGCTTCGTCGCCGAGAAGAAGTCGGATGGTGGGCATGGGAAGGTAGGGTATGGGGGGTCTTGGGGAGGGCGGCAGGGGCGGTTCAGGAGAACTTCTGTCGTCCGTTGAGGGCCAATGCCAGGGAGGGGGTGTCCGTGTAGGCGAGGTCTGCCCCGGTGGGGACGCCGATGGCCAGGCGTGTGATGGCCAGTCCTTCCCGCTGGAAGTCCTCCAGGAGGAGCTTGGCGGTGGCCTGTCCCTCCACGTCTGTGCTGGTGGCCAGAATCATTTCCTTGACCTGGGGATTGGCCAGGCGTTGCCGGAGGGGTTCCCAGCGGAGGTTTTCAGGGGTGATTCCAGAGAGGGGGGAGAAGCGCCCTCCCAGGACGTGGTAGAGGCCATGATAGCAGCCAGTGCGTTCGATGATGGGCACCTGGGGAGCCGTCTCCACGACGCAGATTTGGGAGCGGTCCCTGTCCGGGGAGGCGCAGATGGGGCAGAGTTTTTCTTCGGTGAAGAAGCCGCAGACGGGGCAGGGGACCACCCGTTGGTGGAGGGTGGCCAGTTCCTCTGCCAAGGCCTGGAGTTCATCTTCCTGCCAGCGGAGGAGTTCCCAGGCGTGCCGTTGGGCGGTCTGCGTCCCCACCCCCGGCAGTTTCCGGAGGCGGGCGACTAGCCGTTCCATGGAGGCGGGGAGTCTGATTTCCATAGGGAAGGAGAGGAAGGGGGCTCAAAGGGGGATGACGCCGTCGTAGGGTTCCATGCCTAGGGCGGAAATGGCCGCCTTCACCACAGGCTCCTTCTTCAACTCCGCCATCTCCGCCTTGGTGGCCCGGCGAAAGCCGCTCTGGCTGAAGGCCGCCTCCTGCGCCTCTCCCTGGCCCTGGCAGGCCACGGAAACCCCTGCCGGGGAAGGGGCGCCCTCCGGCTCCGGATCCGCGGCCAGGCAGGCCACCGCCCCCTGGGCGTCCAACGCCTCCCCCGCCACCGGGGAGGACTCCTCCGGGACAACCGGCGCCGCCACAGGTGCGGGTGCGGGTGCGGGTGCGGGTGCGGGTGCGGGTGCGGGTGCGGGTGCGGGGAGAGGGGCTTCCGTCAGGGCAGAGGGGATTCTGGGGGTGATTTCCTCCTTGGGGATGAGTCCGCTGATGGCGTTCAGGTGTGTCAGGACGTCGTCCAGGGTGGCGCTGTGGATTTCGCTGATCAGCTGTGCTGCCAGGACTTCCAGGGCGATTCTTTTGTTGAGGCAATCCCGGAAGAGTTGTTCCTGGGAGACCAGGGTGATGAGGGCCTGGCGGAGGAGCTGTGGGGGGACGGAGCGTGCCAGGGCAGTCAAGTCGGCCAGTTCGTCCCCTGTGGCGTCCAGGAACTTTGCGGCGTCCTGGCAGCAGCCGGCCAGCATGAGGTTTCGGAAGAAGCCCACCAGGTCTCCGTAGACCTTTTCCAGGTTTCGCCCCGAGTCTGCCAGGCTGGCGATGACATCCAGCACATGGGGGAGGTCATGGAAGAGGATTCCCCGGGCCATTTCCTTCAATTCCAGTCCGGAGGCGAAGCCGAGGATTTGGAGGACATCGGCTTCCCGGATGGTTTCCTCGGGGGTGAAGCCCCCGCAGAAGGCGATGCACTGGTCCAGGATGGACTGTGCGTCCCGCATTCCGCCGTCCGCCGCCCGGGCGATGGCCAGGAGTGCGCCGTCCTCCACGTGGAGCTTTTCCGCGTCGGCGATACGGCGGAGGTGGTGTGCGATGAGGGGGACGGGGATGCGCTTCAGGTCGAAGCGCTGGCACCGGGAGATGATGGTGGGGAGGACCTTGTGGGGTTCGGTGGTGGCGAAGAGGAACTTGATTCTGTCGTTGTTGGGTTCCTCCAGGGTCTTCAGGAGCTTGTTCCAGGCGGCGGTGGAGAGCATGTGGACTTCGTCCACGATGAAGATCTTGTATTTTCCCTTGGCGGGGCCGTAGGCGACCTGTTCCTGGATCATCTGGATGTCGTTGACGCCGTTGTGGCTGGCGGCGTCGATTTCGATGACGTCCAGGGAGGCGTCCGCCGCGATGGCGCGGCAGGATTCGCATTGGCAGCAGGGCTCTCCGTCCACGGGGTGTTCGCAGTTGAGTGCCTTTGCGAAGATGCGGGCGGAGGTGGTTTTTCCGATGCCCCGGGAGCCGACGAAGAGATAGGCGTGGCCCACGCGGTCATGGAGGATGGCGTTTTTCAGCGTCCGGGCGATATGTTCCTGGCCAACCACCTCTGAAAAGGTCTGGGGACGCCATTTCCTTGCCAATACCTGATAGGTCATCTCCTCTCCTCGGCCCTAGCCCGATGAAACGGGGACACCCTTCCGGCTCTCTCTCCATGCCAGGAAGAGACGGGATTCCAGGACGCGGCTTCCCCTTTGATTCCAAAAAAAAAGCCATGCCGCAAGCCTCGGAATGACTGGCACCCAAGTTGCTTGCTTAGGGCTGCTTGGTTCCCCATCTGACCCGGTTCACAAACACCTTGCCGCACAGGTTCCGAAACAAGCGACATGACGAGGCATAATATAAGGCATTCCCGTGGAATTGACACTCCCCCCTCCTCCCTTTTTCGGAAAAACCGGGCAAGGGGGCGTGGCGGCTGGCAGGGAAGCGTGGGGGCGTCTGCCGCCTTGCGCTCCGGGCCTTTCCGGAGAGGGGGCGTGGCCTGGGGGCTAGAGGCGGGGGCCGCTGGAGCCCTGCTGTCCGTCCAGGCATTCCAGGGCGATGGCGGTCCTGGCGGGGAGATAGACGGAGAGGTACCGGTATTCTCCCTGTGGGGCCCGGTTGTGGAAATGCTGCCCGGGGCGGATCCGGCCGAATCCGTTGAAGGGGATGGCGTCGGAGTCCAGGACGAGGGCGTATTCCTCACCCTGGCAGGGGAGGCGGAGTTCCTCGAAGGATTGGGTGGGGTGGAAATTGAAGGCGAAGAGGAGCCCGTCCCTTTCGAAGGCGAGGAGGTGTTTTTCCTGGTGGACCTCCCGTCGTTCCGGGGGTGCCAGGAAGAAATGGGGGTGTCTTCGGAGGAGTTGGAGCATGGCGTGGTCGAAATCCAGGAGTGGCTTGTATCGGAGGGCGGGGTCGTCGGCCAGGTCCCACCGTCTTCTGGCGTGGTCGTAGGACCATCCGTTGCCTTCCCTGGGGAAATCCAGCCATTCGGGGTGCCCGAACTCGTTTCCCATGAAATTGAGGTATCCGCTCCTTCCCGTGGCGGCGGTGGCCAGGCGGGCCATCTTGTGGAGGGCGATTCCCCGGTCCACCAGGAGGTTTTTGCTTTGGAGGTCCATGGCGTTGTACATGGCGTTTCCGAGGCAGCGGAAGAGGAAGGTTTGCCCGCCCACCAGGGCCTGGTCGTGGCATTCCACGTAGGAGATGGTCTTTTCTTCCTGGCGGCAGTTGGTCAGTTCATGCCAGAGCGCCTCCATGTCCCAGTATTCGTCGGGGCGGTCCAGGAACTTGAACCAGAGGTCGGTGATGCCCATGGCCAGCCGGTAGTCGAAGCCGATGCCGCCCTCCTCCGGGGGCATGGCCAGCCCCGGCATTCCGGAGATGTCCTCGGCGATGGTGACCACGGGGCGTCCCAGGGCATGGCAGACCTGGTTGGCCATGGTGAGATAGGCGACGGCGTCCCAGTCCACGTTGGGGCTGAAATAGTCCTGGTATCCCTGGAAGGCATGGTTCAGGCCGTGGTCGAAATAGAGCATGCTGGTGACCCCGTCGAAGCGGAAGCCGTCCAGGTGGTATTCCTCCAGCCAGAATCGGCAATTGGAGAGGAGGAAGCGTGCCACCTGGGGTTTTCCGTAGTCGAAGCAATAGGAGTTCCAGGCGGGGTGCTCCCCCCTGGGGGCGGGGTGGAAGAACTGGTCCCGTTGTCCGCAGAGGTTTCCCAATCCCTCCAGTTCGTTTTTCACGGCGTGGGAGTGGACCAGGTCCATGACGACGCGGAGTCCCATTCCGTGGGCGGCGTCCACCAGTTCCTTCAGGTCGTCCGGGGTCCCGAAGAGTTCCTCGGGGGCGAAGAAATTGGCCACATGGTATCCGAAGGAGGCGTAGTAGGGATGCTGGGCCACGGCCATCAGCTGGAGGCAGGTATATCCCTCCAGGGCGATGCGGGGCAGGATCTTCTGGGTGAATTCCCGGAAGGTCCCCGCCTTGGGCTCCGTCTGGGCGATTCCCGCGTGGGCCTCGTAGACGAGCATCTGGGGCAGCCGTGGGATTCCATCGTTTTTCCAGGGGAAAGGGCTCTGGCTTCTGCGGACCACGCCGTTGAAGAGGACGTTTCCGTTGGGCTGGGTTTCCCGTTTCACCTG
Source organism: Lentisphaeria bacterium (assembly GCA_016302725.1). Taxonomy (GTDB): domain Bacteria; phylum Verrucomicrobiota; class Lentisphaeria; order Oligosphaerales; family Oligosphaeraceae; genus UBA1724. Next base: position 949 of record JAEDNB010000143.1, on the reverse strand, counting down.
GGTGATGGCGGTGGGCAGGCGCCATCCGCTGCCCCCCTCCCATTCCACGTAGAGTTGGCAGGCCTGTCCCTCCTGCATCAGTTCCGCGGGCACCTCCACCTGCCAGTCCCCGGTCCCCTCCACGGGATGGAGTTCGAACCAGGGGGAGGCGGTCCAATGGTTGAAATCCCCCATCAGGTAGGCGGCCCTGGCGTTGGGGAGCCATTCCCGGAAGCGCCAGATTCCGTTGGGGAGGAGGTGGAAGCCGTAGGCCAGGTGCCAGTCCGCCGCCTGGAGGAGGCTTTCCGCCCCGCAGTGTGCCAGGAGTTGCCGCCTGCGCTCCTCCACGAAGGCCTGCCGCCGGAGGAAAGTGTCCAGGTAGGGCATGAGCCAGGGATCCCGGAAGAGTCCCGGGAGGGTATCGCTGGCCTGGGGTGGGCGTGGGCTTTTTGGGGGGTGGGATGGCTGGGCCATGGGGTTCCGGGGCGTCCGGTCTTCAGTTTGCGTTCCATTCCACCAGCTTGCGGTGGAGCATCTTCTCGTAGAGGTCGATGTAGGCCTGGGCGGTCTGGCGGTGGTTGAAGCGGTTCTTGCTTTCCGTCATGATGCGGCGGATTTCCTGTTTCCGAACTTCGGCGGGCTGCGCCCAGAAATTCATGGCCTGGTCGATGGCCCAGAAGAGCCCTCCGTTGTCGAAGTTCTTGAAGGCGAATCCATTTCCGGTGTGGGCCTGGACATCCAGGTCGCTGACGGTGTCGTGGAGTCCGCCGGTGTCGTGGACCAGGGGAAGGCTGCCGTAGATGGGGCCCACCATCTGGGGGAGCCCGCAGGGCTCGTAGCTGGAGGGCATGAGGATGAAATCGGAGGCGGCGTATCCGTGCTTGGAGAGGGCCTTGTCAAAGGAGAGCACCGCCACCAGGCTGTGGAACTTGTGCTGGTCGGCGATGGAGCGGAAGACGTTCTGGTAGGG
>JAEDNB010000142.1 GCA_016302725.1 Lentisphaeria bacterium | reverse complement strand
GGGGGCCGCCTGTTTCCGCCCTGCAATGTCACTCCCTGGAAAGGGCCTCGACTTCGTCGGAGGTCTCTTGCATGGCCACAAGGGTCCTCTCCAGCAGTTCATCCAGGGACCACCCCAGCAACTGCGCCCCCGCCTCGATGACCGGGCGGGAGCAGCCCGCCGCAAACTTCTCGTTGCGGAATTTTTTGCGGATGGATTTCACCTGGAGCTCCTTCACGCTTCGGGAGGGCAGCACCAGGGCGCAAGCCCAAATCAGCCCCGTCAACTCGTCGACGGCATAAAGCACCTTCTCCATGGCATGCTCCGGCTTCACATCCACCGTGAGATTCCAGCCGTGGGAACAGACGGCATGCACCAGCGAGGGGGGAGCCCCGATCTCCGCCAGCAGTTCCGGGGCCTTCCGGCAATGCTCCTGGGGATATTTCTCAAAGTCCACGTCATGGAGGAGCCCCACAATCCCCCAGAACTCCTCCTCCTCCCCAAAGCCAAGGCTGCGGGCAAAGTGGCGCATCACCGCCTCCACCGTGTAGGCATGCCGGAGGTGAAAGGAGTCCTGGTTGTATTTCCGCAGCAACGACAGCGCCGACTGCCTTTCTATGTTTGTCATCTCTTTTCCTGCCCTATGCAATCAGACCAGTGGAACTCGCCAGAAAAGAAACCCTGTTTCAGTTTTCTTTTTGGCGACTTTCCAAATATACTTCCTGCCGGGAAGGCCGCCAATAATGTCCACTGGAGAGGTTGTGTTTTTCTTTTTTGGGGGGATGGTTACCGTGGTGTGTTTTCCTCCCAATGCCGGAGGCAGAAGAGTGCCCAGAGGAGGGGGCCGTGGTCTGCCTTTCCCTGGATGTGTTCCTCGGTGACGGCGAGGACCTTTTGGGGGTTGAGGAGGTGTTTGGCGTCCCATTGCGGGAGGGAGCGCGCCATGTCCCGTGCGGTGTTGGCCAGGGGACCCCGGAACCAGGAGGAGATGGGGACGCCGAATCCCCGTTTGGGCAGGGAGGTGGCCTGCTGGGGGAGGAATTCCTGGGAGAGGCTGCGGAGGAGTCGTTTGGTTTCCCTGGTGGTGACGCGGAAATCGATGGGCAGGCGTTGGATGAAATCCAGGATTTCCCGGTCCATGATGGGGGAGACGAGGCTGGTATTCGTGGCGATGGCGGCGATGGTTTGCTTTCGGCATCCATCGTCGGGCAGGTAGTGGAGGAGGTCCAGGAGATTATAGGGGAGGGGGGGATGGAGTTTGCGTTCCTGGGTCAGTTCCTCCTTCCAGGACTCCAGGAAGGAGGGGTGTTGTGGGGAGGCGAGGAGGGCGTCCCGCAGGGCGGGGGAGGCCACCTGCTGGAAGGCGGCGTAGGCCTCCAGGGGGCGTTTGGCGAAGGTTCCCAGTCCCCGGACCAGGTTGGCCAGGCGGGAGCGGTTGTCCTTGGGGGAGGGGAGGAGGGCGACGGCGGCCCGGGCGGCGAGCCTGGCGAGGGGGTCCAGGGGGCGTGGGATTCGGTGCCTGTGGATCATGGCCTGGTAGCGTCGGTATCCTCCGAAGAGCTCATCCCCCCCGTCTCCCGTCATCAGGGTTTCGCCGTTGGCGGCCTCCATGCAGAGTCCGCAGGCCAGGAGGGAGGAGTCGGCAAAGGGTTCTCCGGCGACGGCGAGGAGGCTGGGGAGCCGGGAGAAGTCCCCGGGAGTGGCGCGGATGACCTTGAGGGGGATTCCCTGCCGCTGGGCGGCCAGGGCGGCCAGGGAACTTTCGTCATAGGCGTCTTCCGAGAAGGCGACGGTATAGGCCTGGCAGGGCATATCCGGCAGGAGTCTTCGGGTCATTCCCAGGAGGGTTCCGGAGTCGATGCCGCCGGAGAGCATGAATCCCAGCCGGTCCAGGCCTTCGGTGCGCCGGGAGATGGCGTGGAGGAGGAGTTCCTCCGTTGCCTTTCGCGCCTCCAGCCATTGATGGGGGCCGGGGGCGGGGGCGAACTTGGGGTGCCAATAGGGGGAGAGGGAGCATTTGCCGTCCCGGGAGAAGGTCGCCTGGAAGCCGCCGGGGACTTTCAGGATGTTTTCGTAGATGGTGCGTGGGGCGGGGATGTATCCCAGGGAGAGGAAGTCCGCCACTGCCTGGGGGGAGTGGGCGTGGTTGAGGCCGGGGAGCCGTGCCAGGGTGTCCAGCCGGTCGGAGAAGTAGACCCCGTCCTTTGCGGGGGCGAGGAAGAGGTCCTTTTGCCCCAGGGGGTCCCGGAGGAAATGGATGGCGGCGGCGTCGGGGTCCCGGCATGCCACCAGGAAGGGGCCGTTCATGGCGTTCATCACGGAGGCCAGTTGCCCGGATCGTTCCCAGCGGAGGAGGATTTTCTCCGCCGGGGTGTCTTCCCTTCCTGGGGAGGGGGCTTCCAGGTTCCATTTCCAGGTGGCGTAGGGTTCCGTGCAGGCCAGGAGTTGGCGGTCGCCGTGGGCTGCGTAGGAGGCCTTTAGGTCCTGGGAGTAGGCGATTCCCCGTTGGCAGATAAGGGAGGCGCTGGAGGGGATGGAGTCGGGGAGTTCCGCCTTGTCCGGGAGCGGGGAGAGGGAGAAGAAGCCGAAGAAAGCGCACATGGGGGGAAGCCTTGGGGGAAGGAGGGGAAAAAGCGACGGCCCCGCTTCCGGGGGGAGGAGAAGCGGGGCCGCAAGGGAGAGGATGTGGAAGCGAGGGCTATTCCTCGCTGTCCTCCAGTTTGAGTTTGGCCACCTTCTCCTCCAGTTCCGCGCCGGCCCGGAACTTGACCACCTTCTGGGCGGGAATCTTCACGGAGACGGTGGGGTTGTTGGGGTTGCGGCCCACGCGCTGGCAACGGGTGACCACCTCGAAGATGCCGAATCCGCGCAGTTCAATGTGCCCGCCGGCGGCCAGGGTGTCGGAGATGGTGCCCAGCATGGCCTTCACGGCCTCGAAGGCCGCGCTCTGGGTGATGCCCACGCGCCGTGCAACTTCGTTCGCGATCATGCGCTTGGTCATGGTCTTGTCTGTGGTAACGCTCATCGTTGTATATCTCCTTGGGAGGATAGGCAGGCCAGGGGGGAGGGGGAGGGGCTCCTGACTGGCCTCGTTTCTAGGTAGGGAAGCGGCTTGCCGGCGCAAGGGGGCGCCGGACGCAGGAAGGGGAATGGAGGCAAATATAACCACTCAATGCCTTTGTGGAAAAAAGGCGGCGGTTTTTGCCGTTCTTGCAACGCCCCGTCCGGCAAGGCGCCTGGACGGGGCGGCAGGGAGGGGCGGAATCAGTTGGGCAGGGAGAGGGAGAGCGCCAGGGAGGCGTCCACGTCCTGCTTCAATTTCTCCACCAGGTTCTGTGGAACCTGCTTGTCGGTGTAGAGGATGGCCAGGGAACGCTTGCCGGTGACGTCATGGGGCGCATGGATGTCCTCGATGTTGATCTGGGCGTCGCCGCAGCAGGTGGTGATCTTGGCCAGCACGCCGGGGCGGTCCATATACTCCACCACCAGGAGATTGCCCACGGGAAGCATGTAGATGTTCTCGAAGGAATTGATCCGGGAGATGATGAGCTTGTGCTCGGCCACGGTGCCCCGCAGGGAGGCTTTTCCGCTGGAGGTCTCCACGTCAATGGTCATGGAGTTGCCGTAGTGCTTCCGGTCGTCGGCGTCCCTCACGTCCAGGAGCACGCCGCTGGCCTTGAGGGCGGCGTTGGCCTCCTCCGGGGACTGCTGGGCGTCACCCAGGTTTTCGGAGAGGGCGGCGGTGATGGGGGCGGTGAACCACTTGGCGAAGGGCTTGAGGCTTCCGTAGTAGCTGCAGCGGATGGCGGAGACGGGGTCCTTGGTGCCCACCATGGCGCGGGCGATGGTGGCCAGGCGGTAGGCCAGGTGCTGGTAGATGGGGTCCAGCCCGTCGGGCAGGTCCTTGTTCACCACGTAGCGGGTGATGCCCTGCTCGAAATATTCCACCAGTTCCTCCCCGGCGCGGCGTGCGGCGGTGAAATTGGCCTCGGTGGTATTGGCGCCCAGGTGGGGCACCATGATCTTGGCCACGTCGGCAATGCTCTTGGGGCCGGGCACGTCGGCGGGGTAGACGTCGTTGCAGTAGACCAGCCCGTTTTCCGCCTTGGCGGCCCGGAGGTCTTCCTCCACCACGATGCCGGCGCGGGCGCAGTTGACCAGGACCATGCCCTTCCTTGCCAGTTTAAGGAGGCTGGCGTTGATGAGGCCCCGGGTCTCGTTGTTCTCGGGGATGTGGAGGGTGATGTAGTCGGAGCGGGAGAAGAGCTCCTCCATGCTGACCAGGCTCACACTCAATTCTTCGGCGCGGGTCTTGGAGACGATGGGGTCATAGGCCAGCAGCTCCATGTCGAAGCCCTGGGCATGGCGGGCCACCAGCTGCCCGATGTTGCCCAGGCCGACGATGCCCAGGGTCTTGCCGGTGATTTCATGGCCCATGAACTTCTTCTTGTTCCAGCCGCCCGCCCGGGTGTCCACGTCCGCTTCCACCAGGTGGCGGGAGGCGGCCAGCATCATGGCGAAGACCTCTTCGGCCACGGCGTTGGCGTTGGCGCCGGGGGTGTTCATGACATCGATGCCCCGGCGGCGGGCGTACTTGATGTCGATGGTGTTGTATCCGGCGCCGGCGCGGACCACGGCCTTCAGCTGGGGAAGGAGGTCGATGATTTCGGGGGTGATTTTCTCGCTGCGGACAATGAGGGCCTCGGCGTCGGGATTGGCCTGGCAGAGGGCCATGAGGTCGGTCTCGCTGTCCTGGACAACGGCGTAGCCCTTTTCCGTGAGGTAGTTGGCTGCCACCTTGTCAAGTTTGGTGGGAATGAGTACCTTCTTCATTCTTGGATTCTCCGTGGGGAGGGGGGGAAAGGGGGATGGGCGGCGGGGAGGCCCGGGGAGAGCCTGGGGGCCTTCCCGCCGGGGCAGTCTATTTGCCCAGTGCCTGGAGCAGCACGCCGGCGGCCACGGCGGAGCCGATGACACCGGAGACGTTGGGGCCCATGGCGTGCATGAGGAGGAAGTTCTGCTTGTCATCCTCCAGGCCGACCTTGTTCACCACGCGGGCGGCCATGGGCACGGCGGAGACCCCGGCGGCGCCAATCATGGGATTGATCTTTCCGCCGGAGAGCCTGCTCATGAGCTTGCCCAGGAGGAGGCCGCCCGTGGTCCCGATGGAGAAGGCAAAGAGTCCCAGCAGGAGGATGCCCAGGGTCTCCAGGTTGAGGAACTTGTCGGCGGAGAGCTTGCTGCCCACGGTGAGGCCCAGGACCAGGGTCACGATGTTGCAGAGGGCGTTCTGGGCGGTGTCGCTGAGGCGGTCGGTGCACATGGATTCCTTCAGCAGGTTGCCCAGCATCAGCATGGAGATGAGGGGGGCGGCGTCAGGCAGGAGGAAGCAGCACAGCAGGGTGATGACGATGGGGAAGATGACCTTCTCCAGCTTGGTGACGGTGCGCAGCTGGCTCATCCGGATCATCCGTTCCTTCTTGGTGGTGAAAGCCTTGATGATGGGGGGGAAGATGATGGGGACCAGGGCCATGTAGGAGTAGGCGG
>JAEDNB010000141.1 GCA_016302725.1 Lentisphaeria bacterium | reverse complement strand
GGAGAGGGCGGGCAGCAGCATGGCCGCCAGGATGGCGATGATGGCGATGACCACCCCGGAGGAGGCCGTCGCGCCTGGCCTCCCTCCAAAATCCTCCTCTCCGGGCTATATTGAGAATCGTTCCTGCCCTGCAGGGGAGGCCCCCTCCTCCCTCTCCCGGCTTTCCCCGCAGAGGCCGGAAGGCAGGCCCCACCCCCCAGGGCGAATGCCCCGCCAATTTCCCCCCTTTCCTCAAATATCCCCCGATTTCTACATCCCTACGCAAAAAGAGCAAAACAATGAAAAACCTCTTCTCCTGCTTCTGCCTCGCCCTCTTCGCCTCCCTCCTTTCCCTGGCTTCCTCCTGCATCCAGGTGCAACCCGCCCCCCCCTCCGGAAACCTGGTCTCCAATGAACGCTACGGCCGCTTCAGCGGAGTCTACTCCGCCAGTCTGGGATGCAGTCTCCTGGAGGCCGACAAGGCCGTGCGCGCCGCCGCCAAAAGCCTGATCTTGAGGCAACTCTCCCGGGACAACCAGACCAGCTTCATCTCCTACGAATACAAGGATGTCTACGAGGCCAGGATCTCCGTGGTCGTCAAATTGGATGCCCAGGAACAGGTGACGGTGGAAATCAAATTCGCCAAGACCGGGGACAAGAACTTCTCCCAGAGGTTCCTCTCCGCCATCGAGGAGCAAATCCGCGCCCAGGAATAGCGCCGCCGCGCCATCCGCGGAGCTTCACGCCAGGGAGGGACTCCCCTTCCCAAGACGACAGAACCGGCCTCCCCCGGACAGGGGGAGGCCGGTTTTTTTCCCCCGGACAGGGGGCTTGAGTTTTCCCAAAAGTTTCCTATATTCCCCCCCAGGAAACGGTTCCCCTCCCGGAAGTTCCGCAGGGGCCCATCTCCCCATCCCCTACCCACAACATTCGTATGAAAAAATCCTTCACCCTGATTGAACTGCTGGGGGCCTCCACCTCCCAGGAAGGCGGGGAGGATTCCGGGAAGAAACGCCCCTGGCTGCCGGAAAATGGGCCAACGCCCTGGCGGGGGGCATTAGATTAGCGCCCATGATTGACTTGCACTGCCATAGCACCGCCTCCGACGGCACCCTCTCCCCCACGCAACTGGTCGCCCTCGCCCTGAAAAACGGCCTGAAGGCCCTGGCCCTCACGGACCACGACACCCTGGATGGGCTGGAGCAGTTCCGGGAAGCGGGCGAGGGCACCCCCCTTTGCTGCGTGCCCGGCGTGGAACTGGCGGCCCAGAGCGCCGCCAATCCCCACTGGGGATACCATATCGTGGGGCTCTTTCTCCGAAGGGAGCCCTCGGCGGAGATGGAGGCCCTGCTGAAGGGATGCCGCCAGGCAAGGGACCTGCGCAACCAGGCCATCCTGGAACGCCTCAACGCCCTGGGCATTCCCGTGACCATGGAGGAGGTGGTGGAAGCGGCGAGAGGGGAGGTGGTGGGGCGGCCCCATGTGGCCCTGGCCCTGCAGCGCCGGGGCGTCGTCCCCACCGTGCAAGCCGCCTTCGAGCGCTTTCTGGCCACCGGAAAGCCAGCCTATGCCAGCCGAAAGCTCCCGCCGCCGGAGGAAGCCATCGCCGCCATCCATTCCATGGGCGGGGCCGCCATATGGGCCCATCCCTTCACCAAGGGAAACCACTCCGTGCGCCAAATCCACCAGATGGCGGTCACCCTGAAGGCCATGGGCCTGGACGGAATGGAGGCGCACTATGCCCTCCACACCCCCAAGCAGGTGGAGAACGCCCTGGAAATCACCCGGGAAGTGGGACTCCTCCCCTCGGGGGGCTCCGATTTCCACGGGGCGACCTTCCGCAATGTCCGCCTGGGCGTCGGCACGGGAAATCTCCAAGTGCCCGACCGTTTCCTGGAACCCCTGAGGCTCTGCGCGGAACGACGCGCCCTCATCGCCCACAGCCTGCAGCAACACAAGGACGCCGGCTGAACGCCCCCTGCCCTGCCCCACAGGAAGCTGAACCAAGCTACTCTTTTCCCTAGAGGGAGGCAATATTCCCACAGGGCGGCCAGGAACGCCGGGGACTGGCCGCGCAATGGCTCCAGCCGTTCTTGAACGTCCCTGCAATCCATGGGGGACTCCAGACGCCGGGAGGCCATTTCCCACTCCTCCGGCTTCACGATGCGCCCCTGCAGCCCCAGGAGAGAAAGCACATCCGCAATCCGGCCGGAGCGATGGTTCTTCGTGGAGGAAGGGGGGGAGGGGGATTCAGGCCAGGGAGGCGACCCCCAGCAGGCAACCCATGAGGGCAGGCACGGCGGTCTCCACCCGGAGAATGGAACTGCCCAGGGTGACGGGCAGGACGCCCGCCTGGAGGAGTTCCCCCTCTTCCTCCGGGGAGAAGCCCCCTTCCGGCCCCACCCAGAGCGCCTGGCATCCCCGGGCGGCCGCCGGGGAGAGGCGCCGGCGGGCCGTCGCCTCCGCCCCCGGGGAGGCGCCGAAAAGAGCGCTTGGGTTCCCGTGCTCCTGCAGGGCCTGGCGGAAGGGCAAAGGAGGGCGCAGGGCGGGGAGATGGGGATTGCCGGACTGCTTCAAGGCCCCCACCAGGGTCTCCCTCCACCCGCCCCCCAGTTCCTCGGGACGGGAGACCCCATAGCTGCAGAGAATGGGCTGGATGGCGGAGAAGCCCAGCTCCACCGAGGCCTTCAGCACCAGGTCGAAGGCCTTTCCCCGGGGAGGGGCCACCAGGAGCACCGGCGAAACCGCAGGAGGGGCCAGGCGCTGGCAGGAAAGAACCCGGCAGACCGCCTCCCGGCAGGAACGCCCCTCCCCCCCGGAGACCAGCACGCACTCCGCCTTCTCCCCCCGCCCATTCAACAACTGGAGACGGTCCCCCGCCTTCAGCCGGAGCACACGCAGGGCATGAAGGGACTCCCCAGCAGACAGGGAAAGGCAGGCGCCGGGGACATCCAACGGCTCCTCAAGGAAAAAACGGCGTATCTGCATGGCAATCAAGGCAAGGACAGCACGAAAGACGGGAAAGCGCCCCCCCCAGGAGCCACGGCCGACCCAGGGGGACACGACGCTCCCCACTGAGGCGCGGCTTCATGGAGGGAAAGGAAAGCGCAGGGGCGCCGGGCTAGACGTGACAGGCCCCTAGAAGACATCGTCCCCCGGAGGCGGCTGCGGGGAGGGAGCCGGGGGACGGCGCGCCGGAGCGACCCCCTCCCGGGGAACAGGAGCAGGAGCAGGGGAAACCGCCGCAAAGGCCTGTTCCACCTGGGGGGAGACCTCCGGCGAAGGAGTCCCCGACGACCCCCGGGAAGCCCCCAGCAACTGCACCGACTCCCCGTAGACCACCGGGTTCTTCCGGGTCACCTTGGTCTTGGGATCCGTCCAACTCTCCACGTGAAGACGCCCCTCCACATAGGCGGCGCTCCCCTTCCGAAGGTAGTTGTGGCAAAACTCCCCCAGACGCCCCATGCACAGCACGTCCAAATACTCCACCTCCTCCCGCTGGCTCCCGTCCTGGGCATTGTACCGACGGTTGATCGCCAGGGAAAAGCGGCAGTAGACCGTGCCGGACTTGCTGCTGTTCAACGAAGGGTCGCGGGTGAGGCGCCCCATGAGAAAAATGCGGTTGAGATTGGGCATGGCCGTAAGATAGTCCGGTTTTGTCTGCTGAAAACAACTCCCGCCTCCCAAGGATGGCACCAGACCCTTCCACCCCGAAAAGACGCCCCCCTCCCCCGGAACTCTCCAGGAAAGACAAAAAAGAAAGGAGGATGAAACGTAAAATACCCTTAGAATGAAATTTTTCAAGTTTTTTATGAAATTAGATTTGCATTGAATGAAAGTGCCGCTATTGTACCCCCGAAGGCCATTCCCTCCCCCTCCCACGCAGCCCGCAACCGGGGAGCCGCCGTCCGTCTTTCCCGGGAGCGGGGAGAGCCTTCCCGTGTCCCTTCCCGAGGGTCGGCGTCCTCCCCCTGTCATAGGAGACATCAGATGAAAAGTTGGAATGCCCTGTTTCTCTTTCTGCTCCTCGGCGGCGCCCTGCTGTGCGCCCCGCTGCCCGCCGCCGCCCCGGCGGAGGCGCAGCCCCCGAAGACCGAGGCGGTCCAGGAGGCCCCCACAGTGAAGCAACTGCGGGGCAAGCTCCTGTACAAGAGGAATCAAATCCGGAAGCTGGAGAAGGCCGCCTGCGCGGCGGACACGGCTCTCCAGGGGAAGGTGGAGGAACTGGAGAAGCAAATCCAGTCCCTCTACCAGGCCGCCGAGCCCAAGCTCAACTCCCTCTACCAGGAGGAGAAGAGCCTTCTGACCCAAATTGAGGAGGCCTCCCCCAGGAAATGACCCCAGGGGCGCCCCGGTTTCCTAAACCATATAGCGAACGGAGGGAAGCCGGGGCGCCCCGCCACACTATCCCCGCCCAGGGCACCACCCGGCCCTGCCAGGAAGAAAAGCCGGAGAATTTCCCGGAAAGACGCTTGCAAAGCCCAAGGGGAAAGCTATTTTATGCGCGAGTCGCAAAAAACCGGAAAAAATTCCCTTGAAAATGGGCTTTGCCTGCTTGCAACCCATTTCCCACGCGCTAGAGTACGTTTCTGTACTCCGTAAGAATCCAGGGAATTCCAGCAAGACGGAAAGGCGGAGACACATCCGCCGAATCCTCCCTCCGCCTCACTTTGCAACCCTTTGTTTTTTAGGTTTGTTTCCCCCAATCGTTCCCCCAACCCATAACACAAGGACAAGACAATGAAGAAATCTCTCATCGCTTTGTTTGTTGCAGCTTTCTGCTTCAGCAGCATGGCTCAGGTCCTCGTCTATGACTTCGCCGCTTCCTTCAAGCGCCTGGATGTCAAGCAGGTGACCTATTCCTACAAGAACAACCAGGGCGTCACCGTCAAGAACGCCAAGATGGACTCCCCCAAGGTGGTCAGCGACAAGTTCACCGGCTACATGGTGATCGACGCCTGCGAGAAGTGCGAGGGCGACATGGCCGAGAGCACCGGTGACAACGTGGCCGTCTTCTACATCACCCGCAGCGGTGACAAGGCCAAGAACATCTACCGCGCCGCCGGCGGCTTCTACGCCAACATGTTCGGTGCCAAGCCCATGCTCCGGGATGGCAAAGTCGTGAACGGCGACAAGTTCACCGACGCCGCCGGCGAGTTCTCCCTGCCCCTGGTCTGGGGTCAGAAGGACAACGTGGGCTTCCTGGGCCTGGACAACATCAGCCCCGAGAACAATCTCTACGGACAGGGCTACGGCAAGGTCTCCAAGCTGACCACCGTGGAGAAGACCACCATCACCGAGGGTGACGACTGCGACGGCACCACCACCACCGTGGATGTTCACAAAACCACCTGCTGGATGGTGAAGAGCCTCTCCGGCTCCGTGGTTGGCGACACCGAATACACCGGCATCTGCAACGACTTCATCTTCGACGTCTGCGCTTACGAAGTCCCCACCATGGATGACTGGGCTCCCCTGCCTGGCACCTTCACCTTGAAGCTGAACAATGGCCTGACCTTCAACAAGAAGGCCTTCCGTTTCGCGACCTTCGCCGAGGCCGAGGAAGCCATCTTCGAGA
>JAEDNB010000140.1 GCA_016302725.1 Lentisphaeria bacterium | reverse complement strand
ACCTGGAGAGCCTGGACCAGGAGCAACTGAAGAATCTGGAATTGCAGAAGGCTTCCCTGGCCCAGAGCGTGGCCTCCTACCAGGAGGCGGCGGAGCGTTTCTTGGAGAAGGAGCGGGAGCTTTCGGAGCGGGAGAAGCAGGTGGTCGCCCTGGAGTGTGACGCCAAGGCCTCCTTTGCGGGGGCGTTGGAGGCGCAGATGCAGCCCCTGCGGAATCTGAAGGGGGAATTGGACGCGAAGGCGCAGCGCATTTTGGCGATGCAGGAGGAGTTCAACCGGAACTTTGCCTTGCAGGACCAGAAGTTGCTGGCGGATTTTCAGCGTTTGGGGGCGGCGTTGAAGGAGAAGTTTGATGGGCTTCAGGCGGAGATGCTGAAGGAGAAGGAGGCGTTGGCCCAGCGGGAGGATTCCCTGAACAAGCGGGAGATGGCGTTGTCGATGCGGGAGGCGGAGGTTCGCCAGGGGCTGACGGGGGAGCGTTCCCAGATGCTGGAGGAGTTCAATGCGGCGAAGGCGCGCCTTGCGCAGCAGGAGGAGTCCCTGAAGAAAATGGCCGAGGAATTATCCCAGCGTCGGCTTTCCCTGGAGCGTCAGGAGAGCGACTTGGCCAGTCGCCTGGAGGCGGTGCAGAACCGGGAGGCGATTGCGGAGGCTGGCTTTGCCAAGGAGCGCGAGGCCATGCTGGCCCAGATTCAGGAGAGCCGCAACGAGAGCGCCAAGAGCCTGATGGAACTCCAGCGCCAGGCCAATGCCCAGTGCGACAAGTTTCTTCAGGAGTGGCAATCGGTGCTGGGGGAGGCCCGCGGCAAGATGCTGGAGGGGCTGACGGGGGATGTGCAGGAGAAGCGGAATGCCCTGGCGGCGGAGGGGCAGGCCCTGCTGGAGCAGAAGCGGGAACTTTCCCGGAGGGAGCAGGAGATTTTGAAGAAGGAGGGGGATTTGGAGGTTTCCCAGGCCTCCCTGCAGCAGAAGGAGCGCTTCCTTCAGGAGAAGGAGCGCATCATGGAGGAGCATTTCCGCCAGATTGCCGACGAGCGCATTCGCGCCAGCCAGGCGGAGATTCAGTCACTCCAGGCCTCCAAGGCCGAACTCAACCAGAAATACGCCTCCCTCCAGATGGAGTTGGCCAAATTGCGGGCCTCCACGGGCGCCCTCTCCTGACCGGGAGCCTCCCCCGGCGCCCTTCTTTCCGCTACGGCTCCGCGGCCTCGGGGGACAGGAGGAGGAAAGTGGGGAAGCCCGGCACCTTCCACTGTTCCGCCAGTCGCTTCCCCTCCCCCTGGTCTCCCTGGACATCCAGGCACACATATCCCTCCAGGGCCTGGCGCACCGCTTCATCCTGGAAGGTGGTCTTCTCCATTTGGTGGCACGCCTTGCAGGCCGCCCCCCAGAAATAGAGGAGGATGGGCTTTTCCGTCTGGCGGGCCTCCTCCCAGGCCTGGGCATAGTCTTCCCGCCAGAAATCGCCCTTGGGGGAAGCCGGCGCCAGGAGGCGGACTCCCTGGAGGGCGGACTGGAGGGCGAATCCCAGGATGAGGAGGCCCATGGCCTTCCGGAGGAGATTCATCCATTTTCCCGGGGGTGGCAGGCTTCCCAGCCCCGCCCCCAGCAGGGGCCAGGGAGCCCCCAGGCCGATTCCCAGGAGCAAGGGGAGCCACAGGGCGGCGGCATGCCCCTCCCCATAGAGCCTGGCGGACAGGAAAAGCACCCAAAGCAGGACGGGGGCGACGCAGGCGCCGGCCAGCAAGGCGGCGCTGGCCCCCAGGATTGCCGCGGTCAGGAAGGAGCCCCGGGGCCTTTCAGGGGGAGGGGCTTTTCGGAAGCGGGAGAAATCCAGGAGGAAGCAATCCAGGAGAGAGAGTCCCAGCAGGAGAAAGACCAGCGCCAGGGAGAATTGAAAGAGGGGGGTGCCCTGCAGTGCCCCGAAATGTCCCCCGAAGGCCACCACGGCGGCGCCGCCCAATCCATAAGTCACGGCCATGGCCCCGCCGTAGATTCCCCCCAGGCAGGCTCCATGGAGGCGTCCGAAGCCGGCGCCCCTGGCCCCCAGCACCCCCAGGGTCACGGGAATCATAGGGAGGACGCAGGGAGTCAAGTTCAGCAGGAACCCCAATCCCACCGTCAGCAGGGCGGCCAGGAGCCACCCTCCCTTGCCCCACACCCTCTCCAGGAGATTTTCCTCCGGCGCGGGGGCATCCTTTCCCCCGCCTCCCGACAGCCAGGCGATGAAGGCCTCCTTGTCCGCATAGCCATAGAGCGGCTGGGCGAGAAGGCCCGTCTTTCCTTCTGGGCTGGAAAGGCGGGTGAGCAGGGCCTGGGGGGCGGCGCCGGCCCATTGGGGCATATAGCACAAGGTATCCACGCATCCCTGGAACCCCATCCAGAGCGACTCCCGTGGGGGGATGGGCGTCACCCGCCAAAGGAAGCGGGCCTTTTCCCCTGGGTAGTATCCATCCTCCTCCAGAGGGGGCTTCTCCAGCAATTCCACCTGGAACCCGGGGAGTTCCTCCTCTTCGGGGGAGGGCGCGGGGGAAAGGACGAGGGCTTTGGGGAAGAGTTTCCCTCCCGGGGGTCCCTTGACCTCTCCCTCCACCAGGAGCGTCCCCTCCCCCCGGGACTCCTCCAGGATTCGCAAGGTCCCCTGGAACGGGGACTCGGAAGCCTTTGTGGAAAGGGGGCAGAGGGAAAGGAACAGCAGTGCCGTCAGGAAAGCGGGGAAGGTTTTCATCATGGGAGGGTGCCTCTTTTGCCGGGGGAATCCCGGGGGATGCAATGGTTTGACGGACAGCGGCGCAAGGGGTTCCCCTCCTCCCGGCCTTCCCCGGGGAGCCACCGCCCTCTACCAGCGGGAATAGGTCCAGGAGAGGGGCCGGGCGTTTTCGTAGGGCATATAGCCATGGAAGGGGCGGGGGTCCCCGTCAAAGACCAGGGGCAGGAAATAGCGATCCCCCTCCCACATGGGATAGTGGGGGAAATCCGCCAGGGGAATCCAGGAGAGGGGTCCCTCCTCGTTCTGGGAAAGGGGGGTTCCCCGGAAGCCCGTGACCAGGAAGATGAACCCCAGCCAATCCTCCCCGTGGGGGCCGAACCCCGTCCAATTCACCGTCCCCCGCAACTGCATCTCCGTGACCTCCAGGGAAGACTCCTCACGGATTTCCCGGACCATCCCCGCCGCCACATCCTCGCCGGGCTCCAAATGGCCCCCCAGCCCGTTGTATTTTCCAAATTGGTCGTCTCCCTTGCGGGCAATGCGATGGGTCATGAGGACGGACTTGCCGTCAGGGGAGAGGATGTATCCCAGGGTTCCCAGGATGGGGCAGTAGTTCTTGGACATGGGGGGAAGGGGGAGAAGGAGAAGGCAAAGAAGAGGGTGGGAAGCGGGGCCTTTCGCCACGCGCTCCCTCACGCCAGGGGAGCGCCCTACCCTTCCAGGAGGGAGAGCCGGGTTTCCACGTGGAGGCGCTGCCGGGTGACGGGATGGGGGAAGGAAAGGGAGAAGGAAAGCAGGCCGATTCCCTCCTGGGCGGCGGGGGTAGCCTGGCGGCTGGCCTCCGGGGCGCCATACTTCCCGTCTCCGCAGAGAGGGAGCCCGGCGGCGGCCAACTGGGCGCGAATCTGGTGGTAGCGTCCCGTCAGGAGACGCACCCTCAAGAGTTCCGTCCCTCCGGGGAGGATTGCCTCGGAGGCGTAGCGCAGGGCGCATTCCCGGGCGTCGACTTCCCCGGGGCTGGCCAGGCGGGCGGCGTGTTCCCCGTGGAGGAGCCAGTGTCGCAGTTCCCCCTCCCCGGGAAGCGCCCTCTCCTTCAGGGTGCCCCAGACCAGCGCCCGATACTCCTTTTCGAATCCATGGGCGCGCTGGCATTCGTTCAGCCGGGAAAGGGCCTTGGAGGTGCGGGCAAAGAGAACCACCCCGCCCACCACCCGGTCAATGCGGTGGACGGCCTCGAGGAAGACCCGCCCCGGCTTCCCGAAGCGCTCCTTCAGATATGCCTTGCCCCACTCCTCCAGGGAGGCCTCCCCCGTTCCCGAGGGCTGTGTCAGCATCCCCCAGGGCTTGTCCAGCACCAGGAGATGGTTGTCCAGGTAGAGCACCTGGGGGGCGGGCGTGGCCATGGCTAGGCTTCCCGCCACCACTTCTCCAGGTTGCCCATGGTCTCCCGGATGTCCCGCAGTTGTTCCTCGTTCTCCGGGATTTCCCGTTCAATGATGAATTCCCCCTGGAAGCCGATTTCCTTGAGGCGGCGGACAAAGGCGGGGTAGCGCACCATGCCCTGCCCCACCTGCCTTTCCGGGCCGAGCCTCTTTCCGTCGGAGGGCACGCACCCGTCCTTCACGTGGATATTGCGGACATACTTTCCGAAGACATCCAGGGCGTCGATGGGGTTTCCCTTTCCATAGAGGAGGAGATTGGCGGGGTCCAGGTTGATGCCAAGGTTGTCCAGCCCCAGTTCCTCCAGCCGCTGGATTGTGCGGAGGAGAGTGACGGGGGTTTCCTGTCCCGTTTCGAACCAGAACTCCATTCCCAGTGCCTTGCAGTGGCTGGCCACCTCGTAGATTCCCATCACCACCGGGAGGAACTCGCTGTCCGTCATGTTCTCGGGGATGAAGCCGCAATGGGTGATGATGGCAGGCAGGCCCAGTTCCTTGGCGAAATCCGCCGCCTCGCGCAGTTCCACGACCCGATGGCTGCGGTAGGCCGTGGGGACCAGCCCCATGGTCACCGGCCCTTCCACGAAATTCCAGCACACAATGCCGCTGTAGCCGGCCCAGAACGCGCAGGGGCGCACCTCCTTCTCCGCCATCTGCTCCCGGAGTTTCCGGAGAAGGGTGTTCCTCAACTCCGGCTTCCGGTAGAGGGAGGGGTCCCAGTTGGAAAGTTGGCAGGTATGGAGCCCCAGGGAGGCGATCCGGTCGAAAACGTGGTCGCACTCCTCCTGGAGGAGCCGCTGGATGGTTCCAATCTTCAAGGTCATGGGGAAAAGCTCCTTTGGGTTGTGAGGCAAGGGGAAGTCCGGCGCCCCTTCTGGAACGGAAAACAGAAAACCCGCCCCCTTCCCTCCTGTGGGGAGGGGGAAGGCGGGGCGGATTCTCGTCTATGCCAAAGAAGGCGTGAGGGAAGAGGCCGGTTGGCTGGATGGGCTGGCTGCTACTCCTCCTCGGCGGCCAAGGCCTCGGCCACGTCGTCGGAGAGTTCCATGTCGTGGTAGACCGCCTGGCAGTCGTCGTAGTCCTCCAGGGCGTCCACAAACTTCTGCACGCTCTTGGCCGTGCTCACATCGGACACCATGGTGGTGCTGTCGGGAATCATGGCCAGGGTGGACTCGGTGGGGACAATGCCCTCGCCCTCGAAAATCGCCAGCATCTTGGCGAAGGCGTCGGGGGCGGCGATGATTTCGGCGGTGCCGTCATCCACCTGGATGTCGTCCACATCCACCTTGTCCATGAGGAGTTCCATGAGCCGGTCCTCGTCCGCCCACTCTCCTTCGATGACGAAGCGGCTCTTGCGCTTGAACTTATAGGAGACCGCGCCGGAGCCGGCCATCTTGCAGTTGTGGCGGGTGAAGAAGGAGCGGATATCGGAGGCGCAGCGGTT
>JAEDNB010000139.1 GCA_016302725.1 Lentisphaeria bacterium | reverse complement strand
CCGATGAGGCAAATCCACCAGGGGGTGTTGGAGGGGAGGTTCATGCCCAGCAACAGCCCTGTGACGGCGGCGGAGCCGTCCCGGAGTTCATTGGGGCGTCCCATGAGACGTGCGCTGGCCCATTCCAGGGCCATGCTGCCGGCCGTGCAGAGGAGAAGCACCCGGAGGGCGTTCCAGCCGAAGAAATAGATTCCGGCGAGGCAGGCGGGGGCCAGGGCGATGAGGACCCACCGCATGATGCTGTCCACGGTGGCGGCGGTATGGAAATGGGGGGAGGAGGAGACGATCAAGTCGGGCTCGGGAAGGGCGCCCTGGGGCTTGGGGGGTGCGGAAGGCGCGGGGGCGGTCTTTTCGTTGGGAGTGTCTGCCATGGGGGAGGACCTCGCTTATTTGTCGCCCTTGGGGGGCTGGGGCTTCTGGGCTTTTTGGGCGCGGAGCTTGGCTCCCACCTCGGACTTTGCCCTCCGCATATGCTGTACCAGGGGGCGTCCCGCAGGGCAGATGAAGGCGCAGCATCCGCATTCGATGCAGTCCATCACGTGCCAGTTTTGCGCGTCGTCGAAGCGTTCGTTCTCGATTTGGACGGAGAGGATTCCAGGCATCAGCTGCATGGGGCAGGCGTCGTTGCAGCGTCCGCAGCGCAGGCAGGCCTTGGAGGTGTATTGGAAGATTTCCTCTGGGGCCATGACCAGGATGCCGGAGGTGTTTTTCATCACGGGGACTTCCTGGGAGTAGACCGCCATGCCCATCATGGGGCCGCCGGAAATCATCTTTCCGATGGAGGCGCCGGGGCGGAGCCCGCCGGCCAGTTTCAGGGCCTCGCCGTAGCTGGTGCCCACCCGGAAACGCCAATTCCCCGGGGAGGCCAGGGGGCTTCCCGTGACAGTGGTGATGCGCTGGTAGAGGGGTTCGCCCTTGAGGACAGCCTCTCCGATGGCATGGGAACTGCCGATGTTCTGCACCACGCAGTGGACATCCGCCGGAAGGCCGCCCGAGGGGACCTGGCGCTTGGTGATGGCGTAGATCAACTGCTTTTCCGCCCCCTGGGGATAGCGTACCTGGAGGGGGACCACCTGGATGGCGGGGTCGGAGAAGGCGGCCGCCTCCCGGGTCAGCAGGGCAATGGCGTCCGGCTTGTTGTTCTCAATGCCAATGAAGATGTTCTTCACGCCCAGGATTCGCGCGGCGATGGCCACGCCTTCCAGGATCATGCGGGGGCTCTCCAGCATGAGGCGGTGGTCTGCGGTGAGGCATGGTTCGCACTCGACCCCGTTGATGATCAGGGTGTCAATGGACTTTCCCGGGGGGATGGAGAGTTTCACGGGGGTGGGGAAGGCGGCGCCCCCCATGCCCACGATGCCCGCCTCGGCCACGCGCTGGCGAAGGATGGCGGGGTCGGCGTTCCTCCAGTCCGCCAGGGGCGGCATCGGGTCGGCCGCCTTGTCCTCCCCGTCCGCCTCGATGACCACGCAGGGCAGCTGGGTGCCGGCCGGCCCCAGGCACATGCCCAGGCTCTTCACCTTGCCCGAGGTGGGGGAGTGGACGTAGGAGGAGACAAAACTGGCAGGCTCCCCCAGGGGCTGCCCCCGCAGCACCGTGTCCCCCGCCTTCACCAGGGGCTTGGCGGGGGCGCCGATATGCATGGAGAGGGGGACGGTGTAGAGGGGGTAGAGGGGGGCGTCCACGATGGGCGTGCCCCGGGAGACCTTTGCCTCCTGGGGATGCACGCCGCCATAGAAATGGAAGATTTTGCTCATGGAGGGAGGGAAGGGCGGGGCGGGCTACTTTCTCAAGGCGTGGGTGGGGCAGACGCTGGCCAGTTCCTCCGGGGGAGGATTGCCGTAGTTGATTTGGGCCAGGGCGATGCCGCCGTCAATCCGCATGTTCTCCGGGGCGGCCTTGACACACTTGCCGCATCCAATGCAGGCGGCCTTGCAGGCCTTGAACTTCACAGGCCCCTTCAAGGGGTTGGAACAGTGGACATGGATGACGGCGGACTTGGGCACCAGGCGGATGAGTTTCTTGGGGCAGGTCTGGACGCATTTGCCGCATCCCCTGCAGAGGTCCTTGTGGACGGTCGCCAGGTGATAGGGGGTGATTTCAATGGCCCCGAAGGGGCATGCCCGGGCGCAGGCGCCCAGGCCCAGGCAGCCAAAGGTGCAGGTCTTGGCGCCCGCCGCCACAATCATGGCGTCCCGGCAGTTGTTGATGCCATTGTATTGTGCCTGCCGGGTGGCGTGGTGGTCGTCCCCGCTGCACATGACCACGGCCACCTTGGGCTCCCGGGTGTCCACGGAGGCGCCCAGGAGGGCGGCCATCTTCTTCATGTCCTCGGGTTTCTGGGCGGCGCAGGCGCCGGGGCGGGCGCTCTTGTCCACCAGGGCCTTGGCATAGCCGGCGCATCCCGGGAATCCGCAGCCCCCGCAGTTCGCCCCTGGGAGAAGGGCCTTGACCTCTTCCTCCAGGGGATTGGCCTCGACGCCGAAGGAACGGCTGATGATGGCGATGGCGATGCCGGTAATCAGCCCGACGAGAATGATGATGAAAAGTGTGCTCATGTTCAGGAGGGAGGTGGACCTGGGGAAGGGGGCGGGGGGCGGCGGGTCAGTTCCCCAGTCCGGAGAAGCCCATGAAGGCCATGGCCAGCAGGCCGGCGGTGATGAGGGTCAGGGGAAGGCCCTTCAGGCAAAGGGGCGGGCGGGAAAGCTCCATGCGCTCGCGGATGCTGGAGAAGAGCAGGAGGGCCAGGGCGAAGCCCACGGCGGAGGCGGCGCAGAAGACCGTGCTTTTCACCAGACCATAGTCCTTCTGCTGGCAGAGGATGGCCGCGCCCAGCACGGCGCAGTTGGTGGTGATCAACGGCAGGAAAATGCCCAGCGCCTGGTATAGGCTCTGGGAAAACTTCTGCATGAGGATCTCCACTATCTGCACAATGCCCGCAATGGCCAAAATGAAGACGATGGTGGATAGATAGGTCACCCCATGGGGCTTCAATAGGAAATGGTGGATGCAGGAGGTGAAAAAGCCCGCGATGGTCATCACGAAAATCACCGCACCCCCCATGCCCAGGGCAGTCTTGGTGGACTTGGACACGCCCAGAAAGGGGCAAATGCCCAAAATCTGGGTGAGGACAAAGTTGTTGACCAGGATGCAACCAATGATGAGGCTGAGATAACTCGCCATGGCGGAATTAAGGAAAGTGAAAAGGGAAATCCAGGGAGGACACGACGGGGAAGGGGCGGCCTCCGGCAAAAAAAGGACAATTCAGGGAAAGTCCCGGAAGCGCAGGGAAATCCTGTAATCTAATGCACCCAGGTCACTTTTCCGCTGGGCATCCCGGGAAATGGAAGGCGCCGCGGAAACAGGTCGGGCACGGAGAGTCTGGGCCATGCCCGCATGGCCCAGACGGGATATTCTTGCGTTAAGTCGTTTGGCCCTAGAGGTATAGAAATCTATAACCCAATGGATATAAATATGTTATTACAATATCATTGTAGTTTGTGGGGGTGGGAGTGGTTTTGCGTCTGGGGGCTGGAGGATGATGAGTTTATGGATGGCGCGGCTCATGGCGGTATAGAGTCCTGCAACGTTCCATCGGGGGTCGTCGGGGTCCACATCCAGGAGGATGACGGCGTTGGCCTCGCAGCCCTTGAATTTCATATAGGTGTAGTATGCGATTTCCCCGTTGGCTGTGGACTTGGCGTTTTCCATCAGGGTGAAGCGTCCTGCGTGGGGATTGTCCCCCAGGCTGGTATGGGAGAGGGAGTGTGCTCCGAGGACGACCACCTGGGTATGGGAGATTTGGTCTTTGGCGAAGAGGGTTTCCAGTTCCTGTTCCAGCATATTCCGCATCTCCCCGTCCTGCCGGAGAGTGACTCCCTTTCCCGTGGGGGTCTGGGGCATGGGGGTCATGTCCGTGCGGTGGTAGGCTTGCAGGGCCTGGATGATTTTCAGGGTGTTGCGGCAGTTTCTGGTAAGGTAGACGGGCGGGGTGCCCATGGTGTCCAGGGGGAGGAGCATTTGATTCCGGAAGATGTTTTGCCCTGGGTCATAGAAGATATAGAAATGTCCGCCGGGGGAGAGGAGCCGTTGGGCGGCGTCCAGCATGGGCCGGGAGAAATCCTGTCCCTCGTCGATGATGACGCAGTCGTATGCGAGGGGGTTTTTGTCCAGGCTTTGGTTCAGCATAGGGATCAGGACCTTGGAGTAGAGGAGGGGGTTGTCCTTGTATTTTTCGTATTCCTGCCGTGGGATGTTTGCGGCTTTCACGCAGAAGTCGAAGAAGGCATAGACCTGGATGTTGTACCGTTCGTCCCGCAGCCTCTTTTGGATTTTGTGGGCAATCATCTGGTTGTAGCAGAGGATGATGGGGGTTCCTCCCTCATCGTAGACCCGCTCTGCCTTCCGCATGGCCAGATAGGTTTTCCCGGTGCCGGCCGGCCCCTCCACCTGGAGCCTTGGGAACTCCTGCAGTGCCTTCAGGATGGCGTCCTGTTCGTCCGTCAGTTTGCAGAAGCGTGGGCCGTCGTCCAGAATCATGTCGCAGAGCCTGGGGGCGGGCTGGTTCCGGGGGGAGAGGATTTGGATGACCTCTTCGGGCAAGGGTGGGGGCATCCGTTCCACATCGGGGGGGAGCGGGGCGCGGGAGAGGAGGTCCTCGGCGATACGCGGAAGGAATTTCAGGGTGTCCCGGTAGAGGACCAGGCCATCGGCCTCGGGGGGCCAGACCTGTCCCTCCGCCTGGAGGGAGGGGAAGCAGACGCAGTGGGCAAAGCGAAGGTGGACGGGATGCCCGAATTTCTTCTCCAGCAAGTCCATGATGGCATATTTGTTGAGCCTTGCCTGGCTGATGGGCTGGATGGCGCGGTCTTCCTGGAACCAGGTGCTGTCCCGGTAGGAGATGAGGCCTCCCTTCACCTCCAGGATGAGGATTCCCATCCCGGGGCGGTAGAGGAGGAAGTCCACCTCCTTGTCCCAGAGCCTTTTCTGGTTGTCCTGGAAGAGATAGTGGAAATTGGGGAAGACATACCAGGAGGAGTCCAGGTGCCCCTTGAGGCTTTCATAGACGAATTTTTCGGATTCCGGGCGCTGGGTGTCGTCCAGGGGTGCTGGGGGAATGAAGGTAGGCATGGGG
This sequence comes from Lentisphaeria bacterium, assembly GCA_016302725.1. GTDB lineage: Bacteria > Verrucomicrobiota > Lentisphaeria > Oligosphaerales > Oligosphaeraceae > UBA1724. The sequence goes on along the minus strand of JAEDNB010000139.1, from coordinate 483 downwards.
ATGGGCCGGGGGTGGCGGTCAAAGCCAGAAGCCCCCCTCTTCCTGCGGCGGAGGGGGAGTGGTGGGCGTTTTCGGCGTTGGCTGGGGCGGCCTTTCCTGGGCAAGAATGGCACGTTGCAGGGGGCAGTTGGCGGGGATCTCCTTTCCCTGGCGGTAGGCTTGGAGGAGGCGCAGGGATTCCTGTGCCAGGTTCCGGCGGACCTCCCGTCGCTTTCCCGCCACATTGGGGATCCAGGTGTGATCGTAGTCGGTGGTCTGGTGTCGCATCCAGGCGATGACCGCCGCCCGGGCGCGTTCCTGGATGGGGATTCGCTGGGTTCTGGCCACGGTGCCGCTTCCCACGGGGGTGGTGAACTCCGTCACGATGCGGGCCAGTTTTTCCTCCCACGGCTTCCAGCGTGGATGGAAGGAGAGGAAGCCCCGGACGGCTTCCCTGAACTCCTCCTGGTATTCCCGTTGCTGCCGTTCCCTTGTCCGGCGTTG
>JAEDNB010000138.1 GCA_016302725.1 Lentisphaeria bacterium | reverse complement strand
AGGCCGGCATCCAGCTGGATCCCACCTTCGTCAAGGTGTGCTCCTGGTACGACAACGAGTGGGGCTACTCCAACAAGGTCCTGGAAATGGCCCGCGTCATCTGCAAGTAAGACTCCCCTAGCCTGAAAGCTTAGACCGAAAGAGACCGCTTCCCCCACGGGAAACGGTCTCTTTTTTTGTCTCTGCCCAAGGGCGCTCCGCTTTACACGGAGACCACGGAAACGCCCTCCGTGTTAAACACCCGTGCCCTCCGTGTTTATACTCTCCGTGTGCTATATTAGAACTCCCTGTTGTTCTTGTGTTTCCGTCTTGCCGTAGTGTTCTGGCGATTTTGCCGACTGGCTTTTCTGGCTTCCGGGGTTTACAGGTCGGAGGGCGTATTTGCTATATGATGAAAAAATCGTATGCAGGAAGGAATCGGAAGGGAGTATCCGACTGTGAGGCTGGCAATCCCCTGCCTCTTCCGGAGGCCATCCGCCTTCGTCTCTGCTGGCCGAGGAAACTGGAGGCGAAATATTTCAAGGTAAGTGAGCGCACCTGCCTTTCCTGGGCCAAGGGGACTACCCGTCCCCGTCCGGCGGCCTTTTCCCGGAATCTGGCCGACCTCCTGGCCTCCTGGCCCGCCGGTCTCCCTGGTCTCCCTGGCTCCTCCGAAGACAGAGACGGAGACAAGGAGGGGGCCTTTCGCCTTCTTATGGTGATGTGGAAGGCGTCCCTCTTCTGCGCCAGCCTGGGCATTGCCGCCCCGGGGCATCTCCGCTTGCTGAAAAGGAAACTGGAGGAGTGCCTCTCCTCCCTTGCCCTGGACATGCCCCCGCCGGAGCCTGATACGCTCCGGGAGGGCACGCCGTGATTTTCCCGTGGGGTGGGCCGTCCTACATGCTTTCCAGGGTCTGGATTGTCAGGGTATGGAGGCCGTCTCCGATAATCCGGCGGGCGGCCTCGCAAAGCGCCACACGCGCCGTCTTGACCCGGGAATCCTGGGCGTTCTTCACGGGGCACTTGTTATAGAAGCTGCTGAAATCCTTGGAGAGGTCCAGGAGATAGGCGGCCAGGACGGAGGAATCCATTTCCCTGGCGGACTTGGCCAGGATCTCAGGGTATTTGGCGCAGCGCAGGGCCAGGCGGTGTTCCGGGGGCTCCACCAGGGCGTCCCAATCGGGGGCCTGCCCCCGCGCCTCCGCCACCCCGGGCTGACGGAGCATGGAGGAGAGCCTGGCGTAGGCATAGAGGACATAGGGTCCCGTATCCCCCTCGAATTTGATGGCGGCGTTGGGGTCGAAGGTAATGAGGCTGCGGGGATTTACCTTCAGGAGCATGAATTTCAGGGCTGCCATGCTGATGACCCGGGCCCGTTCCTCCAAGTCCTGGGGCGGTTGCTCCCCCTCGGGGACCCGTTCCAGCGTGGCCTTCCTGGCCAGCCCGGCCATTTCATCGAAGAGGTCGTCGGCATCCACCACGGTGCCCTCCCGGGATTTCATCTTTCCGGAAGGGAGGTTGACCATTCCATAGGCCAGGTGGGTCAGGCGGTCGGCCCAGGTGTATCCCAGTGCCTTGAGGATGGTGAAGAGCACCGTGAAGTGGTAGATTTGCTCATCCCCCACCACCCAGATTTGCTGGTCGGGCTGGAACTCCTCCTGCTTCAGGAGGGTGGTGCCGATATCCTGGGTGATGTAGACGCTGGTGCCATCGCTGCGCAGGACAACCTTCGTGCCCAGCCGTTCGTCGTGGAAATCCATGATGACGGCGCCATCCTCCCTCCGTTGGAAGACGCCCCGTTCCAGTCCCTTGAGGATGATGTCCTTGCCCAGCCTGTAGGTCTGGCTCTCCAGGTAGACCTTGTCAAAGTGGATCCCCATGCGCCGGTAGGTCTCCCCAAAGCCCTGGAAAACCCACCCGTTCATCTTTTCCCAGAGGGCGCGCACCTGGGGGTCCCCCGCCTCCCACTCCTGGAGCATCCTGGCGGTGGCCTGCCCAATCTCCGTCTCCAGGAAGAGCTCCTCGGAATCCTTCTGGGCCAACTCCGGGCGCTCCTCCTTCAACTGGGCAATCTGCCGGGAGAGCTCCTGGTTGTAGCGGACGTAGAAGTCCCCCACCAGATGGTCCCCCTTCTTCCCGGTGCTCTCCGGGGTGCACCCCTCTCCAAAGCGCTGGTAGGCCAGCATGGACTTGCAGATGTGGATTCCCCGGTCGTTCACCAGGTTCACCTGGATTACCTGGTGTCCCGCCCGCTTCAGGAGGGCGGCGGTGGACATGCCGATGGTGTTGTTGCGCACATGGCCCAGGTGCTGGGGCTTGTTGGTGTTGGGGGCGCTGAACTCAATGAGAATCTTCCTGCGTTCCTCCGCAGGCAGCACCTCCTGGGCCAGGATGTCCCGGCCCACGGTCTCCTCCATCAGGACGCCGGATTTCAGGGTAAGGTTCACAAAGGCCTTGGCCACCTGGCACCTTTCCACGGCGGGATGGGCGGCGAGATAGGCGCCGGCCTTGGTCGCCAGGGCCATGGGATTGGTGCGCAGCGCCTTGCCCAGGGGAAAGCAGGAGAGGGTCACGTCCCCCTCAAAGCCCTCGGGGCAGAGGTCCACCGCCAGGGGCGGCACAGTGGCATTCAGTTCCTTCTCCAGGAAGGAATGGAGATCGTCGAGAAAGGAGAAATGCATGGGATTCCAGGAGGGATGAAGGGATGGGGAAAAGGGGGCGGTTATTTCCGGATGGCGGCGGAGTTTCCGTGGGCATCCAGGCCCTCGGCGGCGGTGAGGCGGGCCAGGGCGGGCTGCTCCTTCAGCAGGGCCTCCCTGTCGTAGGAGATTAGGCTGGTGCGGCGGAAGAAGGCGTCGCCCGTAAGGCCATTGAAGAAGCGCGCGGTGCCGCCGGTGGGCAGCACATGGCTGGGTCCGGCCACGTAGTCCCCCACGGGTTCGGGGGTATAGGCACCCAGGAAGACCGCCCCGGCGGCGGTGATTTTCGGGGCCAGCGCCCAGGGATCCGCCACCTGGAGTTCCAGATGTTCCGGGGCATATTGGCTGGCGATGCGGGCGGCCTCCTCCAAATCCTTTGCCTCCACCAGGAAGACTCCATGGTCCAGCACCTTTTGGACGCACTCCTGGCGTCCCAGGGCGGCTGCCTGGCGGAGAATCTCCTCCCGGGCGGCCTCCAGAAGGCGCCGGGAGGGGGAGACGAGGACCGCCTGTTCCCGGCCGGAGCCGTGTTCCGCCTGGGAGAGGACATCCGCCGCCACATAGGCGGGATTGGCGGCGTCATCGGCCAGCACCAGGATTTCGGAGGGGCCCGCCACCAGGTCCAGGGCGACGGTTCCGTAGAGGGCGCGTTTCGCCGCCGCCACGTAGGCATTTCCGGGGCCGCAGATTTTTTCCACGGCGGGGATGGTCTTCGTGCCATAGGCCATGGCGGCCACGGCATAGACGCCTCCCAGGCGGTAGACGGCGGTGGCGCCGGCCGCCCGGCAGGCGTAGAGCAGGGCGGGGTGGATTCCCCGCTCCCCCCCGGGCGGCGTGCACACCAGGATTTCCTTCACCCCGGCGGTGCGGGCGATGGCAACCGTATGGCAGACGGTGGAGACCAGGGGCGCGGTGCCCCCGGGGACATAGCACCCCACCCGGTCCAGGGGATGGAATTGCTCACCCAGGGTCACGCCGGGGCGCGGGGAATATTTCCAGTCCCTGGGGAGGGTGCGGCTGTAGAAATCCTGGATGTGGGCCACGGCCAAATCGATGGCCTCCCGGTCCTCCGGGGAAACCCGTCCGCAGGCCTGGAGAATCTCCTCCTCCGTCACCAGGAAGCGCTCCGGCGTCAGTTCCGTGCGGTCGAACTCCCGGGCATATTGGCAGATGGCCTCGTCCCCCCGCAGGCGGACCTCCTCCAGGATGCGGCCGGCGGCGCGCTCAATCTCCGGGGAAAAGGCCTCCCGGGAAAGCATGGCCTGAAGGCGGGCGGAGAAATCTGGGGTGTCGCGGAGAAGGAGTTCCATATAAGGCCGGAGGGGGGTGGGAAAAGGGCAGGGAGGAGGGGAGAAAGAGGACGCATGCGGCGCCCCCCTGGAGGGGAGGGAGGGCCGCCGGTTCAGTAGACCACCGGGAAGAAATCCTCGGGGCCGTCGCCGTGGTGGTGGCCACCGCAGTGGCAGTTCGGGCCATGGCCGCAGCCGCAGCCATGCTCCAAGTCGATGTTCGGGTCCACCTTCACCAGGCAAAAATAGTCCGCATCCCCCAGGATTTTGGTCCCGTCGTTGGGGGCCACGGAGGAATAGGCGGAGGAGGGCACCGTGAAAATCGCGCCCTTGGCCGTCATCACGTCCAGATGCCCCTGGTTGATGGACGCGCGCCCCCGCAGGGCACGGCATTGCACCCTTCCCGAGGAAGGCTCCAGCACCTTGACGAAAACCACGCAGAGTTTCTTGCCTTCCAAATAGTCCAGACGGGTAGCCATGTGCGGGGAGGGGGAAAATCGGGCGGGGGGGAAGGGGCAGAAAAGGGAACGGCCGGCGCGGGCGCGACATGGCGTCCGGGCCGACCGGTGGATTGCGCCGCCCCCCGTCCCCTTCCCCGGGGCTGTCCCCCGGAGCGCCAGGGGTCCGGGAAAAGCGGGGGGGAGGGGGAGCAGGGAAGAGGCGCGGGGGAGAAGGCCTCCCGGATTAGCCGAGGCGCTTCTTCAACTCTTCCAGCTGGTTCCAGATTTCGGCGGGCAGGGGATGGCCCTGGTCCGCGTACTTGTTCAGCTTGTTCAGCCACTCCTCGAACTGGGGCAGGGTGGACTTCCAGCCCTCCTTGTCCACGGAAAGCAGCACCTTCTTGTCCTCGGCGGAGACATCCAGGCCGCTCATGTCGATGGCGTCATCGGTGGGCAGGTTGCCGATTTCGGTCTCCTTGGCGTCGGCGGTGCCGTCGCAGCGCTCGAAGATCCACTTGAGGACGCGGCTGTTGTCGCCGTAGCCGGGCCACAGGAAATGGCCATCCTCGCCGCGGCGGAACCAGTTCACGTAGTAAATCCTGGGCAGTTTCGCGCCGGGGTGCTTGCCAATCTCCAGCCAGTGCTTCAGGTAGTCGCAGACGTTGTAGCCGATGAAGGGAAGCATGGCCATGGGGTCAAAGCGCAGCTGCCCGGCGCCGCCCAGGGTGGCGGCCGTCATTTCGGAGGACATGGTGGCGCCCATGAAGACGCCGTGCTCCCAGGAGCGGGACTCGTTCACCAGGGGCACCACGGTCTTGCGGCGGCCACCGAAGAGGATGGCGGAAATCGGCACGCCCTCGGGGCTCTCCCACTCGGGGGCAATGACGGGGCACTGCTTGGCGGGGGTGGTGAAGCGGGAGTTCTTGTGGGCGGCGGGGCCGGCGGGATTCCAGGCCTTGTTCCAGGGCCGGCGCAGCCAGTCCACCACGGTGCCGGGATCCTTCACATCCCCATCTTCCCACCAGTAGCTGTAGTCCTCGGTGAGGGCCACGTTGGTGAAGATGGTGTTGCCGCCATTGATGGTCTTCATGGCGTTGGGGTTGGACTTCATGGAAGTGCCGGGGGCCACGCCGAAGAAGCCGGCCTCGGGGTTGATGGCCCGCAGGACGCCGTCCTTGTCAAAGCGCATCCAGGCGATGTCGTCGCCCACGGTCTCCACCTTCCAGCCGGGCAGGGTGGGGGTGAGCATGGCCAGGTTGGTCTTGCCGCAGGCGCTGGGGAAGGCGC
>JAEDNB010000137.1 GCA_016302725.1 Lentisphaeria bacterium | reverse complement strand
GAACTCCCTGGTCCGCCAATACCAGGAACTCATGCGCCTCTCCGGCGTGGAACTGACCTTCACCCAGGACGCCCTGGAGGCCGTGGCCGCCATTGCCGCCGCCAAGGGGACAGGGGCGCGGGGGCTGCGGGCCATCATGGAGAAGCGGATGCTGGACATCATGTTCGACCTTCCCCGCAGCCAGGGCAAGGAGGTGGGCAAGTGCCGCATTGACGGCGCGGTGATCCGGGGCGAGCGTCCGCCTGCCTTGGAGTTTTCCAAGGCCACCAGGAGCCGGAAGCAATGAGACTGCCCTCCGCCCTCCGCCTTGCCGTCCTGCTCCTCCTGGCATTGGCCGCCCCCGTGGCGTTCCTTTGCCAGGGGGCGCCCCAGGGGGAAAAGGGGAGCCTGAAGCCCGCCCCCCCCAAGCCCCTCCGGGAGATGACGGTCAACAAGCGGAAATATGTCTTCCTGAAGGACGTGGCCGCCCGGTATGGCTTTCGCACCTACGCCCAGCAAAAGGGGAAGACCCGGATTCTCACGCTGCTGACACCCCGGAAGGAGACCATCGTCTTCACGGTGAAGGAACCCTTCTTCCAGTTGAACGGCACCCAGGCCAGCCTCAGCTTCCCCGTGGAATACCAGAAGGGGCTCTTCCTCCTGGAAAAGACCGACTACACCGAATTCCTGGAGCCCATCCTCCAGACCTCCACCCTGCCCAGACGGAAAATCCAGCACATCGTGGTGGATGCGGGCCACGGGGGGAAGGACCAGGGGGCCGCCAGCGGAAAAATCCTGGAGAAGGACCTGAACCTGGCCATGGCGAGAAAGGTGGCCTCCATCCTGCGGAAACGGGGATACACCGTCACCATGACCCGCACCGAGGACACCACCCTCACCCTGGACGCCCGGTGCAACACCGTCCGGGAGAAGAAGGCGGACCTCTTCCTGTCCATCCACTGCAATGCCCTGGAGGACAAGAAAGTGAGCGGCATCGAGGTCTACGTGGCCAATCCCCCGGGGGTGCCCTCCGTGGGCACCACCACCCTGGGAAAGGACGGGGCCGCCACCCCCTTCCAGCGCACCAGCGCCCTCTGGGCCTATTACACCCAGCGGGCCCTCCTGAAGGCCGCCGGCGACGCCCAGGACAGGGGCGTCCGGCGAAAGCAATTCAAGGTGGTCATCGACAGCCCGGCGCCCGCCATGCTGGTGGAACTGGGCTACCTCACCAATGACCAGGAACGGGCAAAGCTCCTGAAGCCCGACTACCAGGACAAGCTGGCGGTCGCCCTCTGCGACTCCATCGACAAACTGAGGCAGGCCTTGAAATAGGCCCCCTGCCAAGGCACCCCACACTTTTTCCCCATCCCGAACTTTTCCAAGAACCCCAGACAGCCATGAACGAAAACGAAATCCTGAAGTACATGTCCGAGACAGGCGCGTTGCTCGACGGCCATTTCCTCCTCCGCAGCGGCCTGCACAGCGACCAGTATTTCCAGGCCGCCCTCCTTCTCCAGTACGCGGACATCGCCAGCAAGCTCTGCGCGGAGATGGCCAAGCCCTGGGCAGGGGAGACCATTGACGTGGTGCTTTCCCCCGCCATCGGCGGCATTGTGGTGGGGCAGGAGGTGGCAAAGGCCCTCCAGACCCGGGCCATCTTCGCCGAAAAGGACGAACAGTCCAACCTGATTCTCCGACGGGGCTTCTCCCTGAAGCCCGGGGAACGGGTGCTCATCGCCGAGGATGTGGTCACCAAGGGCGGGCGCGTGCAGCAGACCATTGACCTGGCCCGTTCCTATGGCGCCATCCCGGTGGGGGTGACCGTCATGGTGGACCGCAGCGCCGGGGACGTGGATTTCGGCCTCCCCTTCCGCAGCCTGGTGCGCCTCAACCTGAAGACCTTCAACCCCGCCGAATGCCCCATCTGCGCCCAGGGCAAACCCCTGGTCCATCCCGGTTCCAAATAACCCCACCACGGAAACCCCCTCGCCACGGGGCGACCCCGCCCGGCCCGCCCCTCCCTTTCGCCTCCCTTCCCCCCCCCTCCCAAGATGCTTCTCGACTGGATTATCAAAAAGCTCTTCAGCAGCCGCAACAAGCGCGTGGTCAACAAACTCTGGCCCCTGGTCCACCAGGTGAACCAGAGGGCGGAGGAATACCGCGCCCTGACGGACCAGGAGCTCCAGGCCAAAACCCAGGAGTTCAAGGAACGCCTGAAAAACGGGGAGACCACCGACGACATCCTCTGCGAGGCCTACGGCGTGGTCAAGGACGCCTGCCGGCGCCTGAAGGAATCCACCAAGCAGGAGGAGCATTTCGTGGAGGTCACCGGACACCTCCTGGAATGGGACATGGTCCCCTTCGATGTCCAGATCATGGGCGGCATCGTCCTCCACCAGTCCAAGATTGCCGAAATGGCCACCGGCGAGGGAAAGACCCTGGTGGCCACCATGCCCCTCTACCTCAACGCCCTCACCGGCCACAATGTCCAGCTGGTGACCGTCAACGACTACCTGGCCAAGCGCGACTCCGACTGGATGGGGCACCTCTACAAGTGGCTGGGGCTCACGGTGGGCTGCATCCAGAACAACCAGCCCCCCCAGGTGCGGAGGGAACAATACGCCTGCGACATCACCTACGGCACCAACTCCGAGTTCGGCTTCGACTATCTCCGGGACATGGGCATGGCACACTCCCGGGAGGAACTGGTCCAGCGGGACTATTTCTACGCCATCGTGGACGAGATTGACTCCATCCTCATCGACGAGGCACGCACCCCCCTCATCATCGCCGGCCCCGCCAAGGTCTCCACCCATATGTATGACGTGGTGAAACCCCAGGTGGAGGCCCTCTACTCCCTCCAATACAAACTGATGGCGGGCCTGCTCCAGGAGGCGAAGGCACTCCTGGACAAGCCAGACGCCACCTCCCAGCAGAAGGAGGAGGCCTACCACCTGCTGGCCAAGGTCCAGATTGGCATGCCCCGGCACAAGCTCCTGCGACGCTTCATGGAGGACCCGGCCGTCCGAAAGGGGCTGGAACGGGTGGATGCAGAGTGGCACTCCGACGTGAACCGCGGGCTGCTCCAGGAAATCAAGCAGGAGCTCTATTTCACCGTGGACGAACGAGGAGGGGAGTCGGAACTCTCCGAAAAGGGACGCCGACAGCTCATGCCCTCCGACCCCCAGGCCTTCGTCATCCCCGACCTGCCTACCCTCTTCAGCGACCTGGACGCCAACGCCAGCCTCTCCCCCGAGGAAAAGATGGAACGCCGCAAGGCCATCCAGCTGGAATACGACAAAAAGTCCGAGATGCTCCACAACATCTCCCAGCTCCTCCGGGCATACTGCCTCTTCGAAAAGGATGTCCAATACGTCGTACAGGACAACAAGGTCATCATCGTGGACGAATTCACCGGACGCCCCCAGCCCGGCAGGCGCTTCTCCGAAGGACTCCACCAGGCCCTGGAAGCCAAGGAAAATGTGCAAATCGAACGGGAAACCCAGACCCTGGCCTCCATCACCATCCAAAACTACTTCCGGATGTACAGCAAACTGGCGGGAATGACGGGCACCGCCGCCACAGAGGCCACCGAATTCAAGTCCATCTATGGCCTGGACGTGGTCACCATCCCCACCAACCGCCCCTGCCAACGCATTGACGAAAACGACCGGATCTTCAAGACCCAGAGGGAGAAATACAAGGCCATCATCCAGGAGATTGTGGAGCGCAACCGCCGGGGTCAGCCGGTCCTGGTGGGCACCATCTCCGTGGAGGTCTCCGAACTGCTCTCCCGCCTGCTGTCAAGGGAACGCATCATCCACAATGTGCTCAACGCCAAACAACACCAGAGCGAGGCGGAGATTGTGGCACGGGCAGGCCAGAGGGGCGCGGTCACCATCGCCACCAACATGGCAGGACGCGGAACCGACATCAAGCTGGGCCCGGGAGTGCGGGAACTGGGCGGACTCCATGTCATCGGCTCCGAACGCCATGACGCACGGCGCATCGACCTCCAGCTGCGGGGACGCTGCTCCCGCCAGGGCGACCCCGGCTCCAGCATCTTCTACGTCTCCCTGGAGGACAACCTAATGCGACTCTTCGGCTCCGACCGCATCGCGGGCATCATGGAGCGCATGGGCATGAAGGAAGGGGAGGAGTTGTCCCATCCCTGGTTGAGCCGGGCCGTGGAACGCGCCCAGAAACGTGTGGAACAACAGCATTTCAGCGTGCGTAAACGCACCCTGGAATACGATGATGTGATGAACAAGCAGCGCGCCGCCATCTACAGCCTCCGCCACGATATCCTCACCACGGAAGACTCCCGGAAGCTCCTCATGGAATTCATCCGCACCGCCGTGGGAGAACGGGTGGACGCCGCCTTCGAGGCCCGCAGCCGGAACGCCCCCCTGGACACCACGGAACTCCAGGAGTGGCTCGCCCGCACCATCCCCTTCTCCTTCCCCAAGGACCTCTTCGAAAAGCCGGAGAACCAAAAGGACAACGAGACGCTGATTGACGCCATCATGGCCTGCATCGACCAGGTCTATGCACTGAAGGAAAACCTGGAGGGACCCGAGGCAAGCCGGTGGCTGGAACGCTACATCATGCTCAACTCCCTGGACAATCTCTACCAGGTCCATCTCTACGACATGGACGACCTCCGCCAAAGCGTGCAGTTGCGCACCTACGGCCAGAAAGACCCCCTCGTGGAATACAAGCAGGAGGCCTTCCGGCTCTACTCCAATCTCCTGGGCGGAATCAAGGACGCCGTCTGCACCGACATCTTCCGCTACCGCCTCCTTCGCCAGACTCCTGAACAGGAAAAGGCACGCAGAAATACAACGGAGGCCCCACAGAAGCAGCTGGAATCCCCCGATGGCACACGCCAACCCACCGCACGGGACAGGGGACGGCTGCCCAATGGCGCCACACGCACGCAAGCCCTCCACCAGAGCCTGGGACAATTCGAGGGGGATGGCGCCGCCGCCAGGCCCGCCCAGCCCGTCACCGTCCGCCGCCAACAGCCGAAGATTGGACGGAACGACCCGTGCCCCTGCGGCTCGGGCAAGAAATACAAGGCCTGCTGCGGCCGCTTCGAATAACCCCACGCCCACCACCACCACACTACCCCTGAATTCCATGAACGACTGCAGCCAGCCAAGGGAGGAGGCGCCCGGCGACGCCATCGCCGGACATGTGCGGGAGATTCTCCGCCTGATGGGAGAGGACCCCTCCCGGGAAGGCCTTTTGAAAACCCCGGAACGGGTACAGAAGGCCTTCCAGTTCCTGCTCCAGGGAAATTCCCAAAACCCCGACGACATCGTGGGGGACGCCCTCTTCAACGAGGAATGCAACCATATGGTTGTGGTGAAGGACATCGAGGTCTATTCCCTCTGCGAACACCATCTCCTCCCCTTCTACGGAAAATGCCATATCGGATATATCCCCCGGGGCAAGGTCTACGGGGTCTCCAAATTGGCCCGGATCGTGGACTGCTTTGCCCGAAGGCTCCAACTCCAGGAAAGGCTTACCCAGCAAATCGCCAACTATGTGCGGGACAAGATTGACGCACAGGGGGTGGGGGTCGTCATGGAATGCCACCACCTCTGCATGATGATGCGGGGAGTGCAAAAGCAAAATTCCCTTATGGTCACCAGCGCCGTCCTGGGCTCCTTCCGAAATTCCCAGGCCACCCGAAACGAATTCATGGAACTCCTGAAACGGG
>JAEDNB010000136.1 GCA_016302725.1 Lentisphaeria bacterium | reverse complement strand
TCTACGACGACACCAATACCACCGCCGCCTTCTATCTGCCCTCCTCCGAACAGGTGAAGAGCCAGGACCGCCTCCGGGGACACGAGTTGATGATCCGAAACATGCTGGCGGACGCCGTGCTCACCGAAACCGCAAACTGGACCACCGAAGACCTGATCCGCACCAGCCGCACCGCCGCTGACGGCAAGGGCGGGGAAACCACCATCCGCCTGGAAGACCGCATCCGCGCCCGCCTGGCCAAGCTGGTGGAGGAAGTAGGGCTGGGCATCCAACTGCAGACCGTGACCCTGGTGGGCATCTACCAGCCCCCCGTGGCGGCCCTCCAGGCCTTCAACCAGGTCAACGCCAGCGAACGCAACCGCCAGACCCTGGTGCAAAATGCCAGCACCTACGCCAACCAGGTCCTCGCCCAGGCCAACGCCACCTGCGACCGCCTGATCAACGAGGCCAGGGCCTACCAGGAAACCGTGGTGGGCAATCTCCAGGCCCAGGCGCAGTATTTCTCCTCCATCCAGGCGGAATACGCCAAAAACCCCCGCTCCACCATCACCGTCCTCTACGCCAACGCCATCCGCGAAATGCTCCGGAACGTGCCCAACAAGTACGTGCTCCACCAGACTCCCGACGGCACCAAGCAGCAACTGCGCCTCCAAATCTCCCAACTGCCCGAGGAACGGCAACAGGCCACCCCCGCTGGACAGGAGGCCTCCTACGCCCCCGCCTCCGCACAGCTCCAGGGAGAGGCCCCCAAGGAATAGCCCGCCCTCCCCCAACACTCCCCGTCTCCCCCGAACCCTCCCCGACGCCGCAGCCGCCGCAAGGCCGTTGCCAAGACGCCCCTCCCCTTCAGGCTCACATGGCAGACCCCACCTCCCCCAACCCCCAAGAACAACCCCACAGAACCGCCGTCACACGGGTCACCCGCTCCGACATGGGGCGCCTGGGTGCCGCCCTCTTCGGCGGCATCCTGGTCCTGGACTCCTACCTGGCGGGCCTGCTCTTCGCCAACCGGATCGACCAGTTCACCATGGACCTCTTCGCCCTGGTGGGGGCCATCATCCTCTCCGTCCCCATCTTCTGGGAGGCGGGAAGGGACCTCTTCCGGGGCGTGGTGGGCATGAATGAACTGGTGGCCCTGGCCCTGCTAGGCGCCTTCGCCTCCGGCCCCGCCAACTACCGCACCGCAGGAGCCGTGGCCTTCTTCATGCTCATCTCCATCACCATCGAAAAACGCACCGCCATCGGCGCGGAGGCGGCCATCGAGGCGGTGGTCCGCATGACCCCCAGGACCGCACGACGGGTGAAGCCCGACGGAACGGAGGAACAGTGCGACGCCATCCGCGACCTGAACGTGGGGGATGTCTGCCGCGTCCGCCCCGGTGAAAATTTCCCGGCGGACGGAAAGATCATCGGCGGGGTCTCCACCGTGAACCAGGCCTCCATCACCGGAGAAAGCCTCCCCACCGACAAGGGCGTGGGGGACGAGGTCTACGCGGGCACCCTGAACCTCACCGGACTGGTGGATTTCAAGGTCACCCGCAAGGGGACGGACACCACCCTGGGCAAGGTGAGAAACCTCATCGCCGACGCCGAACAGTCCAAGATGCCCATCCAGCGGATGATTGACCAATACATCGGCTACTACACCCCCGTCGTGCTGATGATTGCCGGACTGACCTGGTTCGTCACCAAGGACATGAGCCGGGTCATCGCCGTCCTGGTGATGGCCGTCCCCGCCGCCCTGGTGCTGGCCCATCCCTCCGCCGTCATCGCCGCCATCTCCGCCGCCTCCCGCCTGGGCATCCTGATCAAGGATGTCTCCCAAATCGAACTGGTGGCCAAAATCAAGGCCGTCATCTTCGACAAGACGGGAACCCTCACCGAGGGAAACCTGGAGGTCTCCCGCCTGGAACCCGCCAATGATGGAGACCTGGCCCAACTGGTCCAGGTGGCCGTCTCCGTGGAACACCACTCCAACCACCCCACCGCCGTCGCCATCAAGAAACTGGCCGCCAAAGTGGGCATCGACGTGGTCGTCCCGGAAAAATACGAGGAAATCCCCGGAAAGGGGGTCTCCGCCGTGGTGGACGGCAAGCAATGCCTGGTGGGACGCGCCTCCTGGCTGGCGGAACAGGGCATCGACCTGACCCCCCTGGAGGAAAGCCGGAAGCGGGTGGAGAAGGAAGGAATGTCCATCGTCACCGTCGCCTGCGACGGCAAGCCCCTGGGGTGGATTGGCCTCCAGGACGCCATCCGCACCGTGACCGCGGAGGCCATCGCCAACCTGAAGGAACTGGGCGTGGAGCACTGCTGCATGGTCACCGGCGACAACCAGCAAGTGGCCGACGTGGTGGCCCAGAAGATTGGCATCACCGAGGTCTACGCAGGGTGCCTGCCCGAGGAGAAGGCGAAGGTGGTCTCTGAACTGAAGGGTGCCGGCAACGTGGTGGCCGTGGTGGGGGATGGCGTCAACGACGCGCCGGCCCTGGCGGCAGGCGACATCGGCATGGCCATGGGGGCCTTCGGCAGCGACATCGCCGTGCAGTCCGCCTCCGTCGCCCTGATGAACAATGACCTGCGGCGAATCCCGTTCTTCATCGGGCTGGCCCGCCAGACCCGGATGCTCATGAACCAGAATCTGGCGGTGGGCCTCTCCTTCATCACCATCGGGGTCTATTTCGCCATCGCCGGAGACCTGGGCCCCATCGGAGCCGCCCTCATCCACACCGTCTCCAGCCTCCTGGTGATTTTCAACAGCGCCCGCCTGGTGCGCTCCGGGGAATCCCTGGGCGCCGCCGCCGACGGTGCCGCCGCCGAATAGAGACTTTCCCAGAAAAGACAATCCGCAAGCAACCGAACGCAATACCGACTATGGCTGAAGTAAATCAAAAAGAGGAGTTTGTGGTGGAGGCGTCCGGCCTGACCAAGATCTTCAAGGACTTCTGGAACCGTCCCAAGGCCCGCGCCGTCAACGGCCTGGACTTGAAGATCCGGAAGGGCGAGGTCTTCGGGCTCCTTGGCCCCAATGGCTCCGGCAAGTCCACCACCATCAAGATGATTCTGGGGCTCCTCTATCCCACCCGGGGAGAGCTGAAGGTCTTCGGACAGGATCCCCAGAACGTCTCCATGAAGAGCCGCATCGGATACCTCCCGGAGGAAACCTACCTCTACAAGTATCTCACCGCCTTCGAAACTCTCGATTTCTACGGGGCACTCTTCGGCCTGGAAGCCGAACAGCGCAAGGAACGCGCCGGACAACTCCTGGAAATGGTGGGGCTGGCCCACGCGGTGGACCGCCCCGTGGGCGAGTTCTCCAAAGGCATGGCCCGCCGGATCGGCCTCGCCCAGGCCCTGGTCAACGACCCGGACCTGGTCATCCTGGATGAACCCACCAGCGGCCTGGACCCCATCGGATGCCGGGAAGTCAAGGATGTCATCCGCCTCCTGGCCAGCCGGGGAAAGACGGTCATCCTCTGCAGCCACCTGCTGGCGGATGTCCAGGATGTCTGCCAACGGGTGGTCGTCCTCTACGGCGGGCAAATCCGCGCCCAGGGCATGCTGGAGGAGATTCTCCGGGAGGAGGACAAGACACAGATTGTCACCCCCAGGCTCTCCGAAAAGACTGTCCAGGAATTGCGGGCGTTCCTGGCGGCCCACGGAGTGGACGCCCCGGAGCGAATCCAGGTGGACAACCCCGGACGGGACCTGGAGGACTACTTCCTGGAAGTGGTGCGGAAGGCCACGGAACAGAAGATTTCCACGGCGGGCGCCCACGCTCCCGGCGCCATGCCCGAATATCTTCAGAAGGATTCCCCCCAGCCCAGCGGACAGGATATCCTGCGTTCCCTCCAGGGCCGGGAGGAGGAGGAGAAGCGCAAGGCGGAGGCCGCCCGTGCCGAAGCCCAGTTGCGCGCCGCCACCCAGGCCCAGGAGGAAAAGCGCCGCAAGGAACTGGAGGAACTGAAGGGGGCCAACACCCCCTCCGCCGAGGAAACCGCCGCCGCCCAGGCAAAGGAAAAGGCCGATGCCGACGCCAAGGCGCGGGAGGAACTCAACCAGAAACTCTCCAGCCTGAAATCCAAGTAGCCCCACGCCTCCCCGCCCCCACGCCCCATGGGAATGAAAAATGACGAACGCCTCCAGGCACTCCTGGAGGCCTCCCAGGCCAGGGGGCGAGGGGAACGGTCCACCCAGGAAAAGGGAGCCTGGGAAGTGCGGACTCTCCCCCGGAAGGCGACACGCCCCACGGTGGTGGACGCCTCCGGGGTCCAGGGAAAGGTCCGGGTGCTGGGCATGGATACCGCCCTCCGGAAAACCGGCTGGGGCATCGTGGACGTGGTGGGGAAGAAGTGGGTCGCCGTGGATTGCGGCGTCATCGTCAATCCCCCCTCCGCCTCCATCACGGATTGCATGCGGCACTTGAACAACGCCATCAAGGGGCTGATTGAGCGCTATTCCCCCGATGCCGCCACCATTGAAGGCGGCTTCTATTGCAAGAATGCCCGGACCGCCATCCTGCTGGGCACCTCCCGGGGTGCGGTGCTGGGAGTGCTGGCGGAAGCCCAGTTGCCCGTCTACGAATATGCGCCCCGCCGGGTCAAGCAGGTGGTCACAGGCCGGGGGGACTCCACCAAGGAGCAAGTCGCCCTCATGGTCTCCCGCCTCCTGCGTATCCGCGTGGAGAATCTCGCCAACGACTCCACCGACGCCCTGGCCCTGGCGATTTGCCACGCAGCCGCCTTGATGAACCCCGCCGTCGATTTGGAACAACCCCTCTGACCCCCTCCCCTATGGCCGACCTCTCCGTGAATCTCGGGGGCATCCCCCTGCGCAACCCCATCGTCACCGCCTCCGGCACCTTCGGATACGGCCAGGAATATGCCTCCCTGGTGCCCTCGGAAATGCAGGGTGCCATCACTGTGAAGGGAGTCTCCCCCTTCGAAAACCCC
The DNA here is from genome assembly GCA_016302725.1 of Lentisphaeria bacterium. GTDB lineage: Bacteria > Verrucomicrobiota > Lentisphaeria > Oligosphaerales > Oligosphaeraceae > UBA1724. The sequence goes on along the minus strand of JAEDNB010000136.1, from coordinate 760 downwards.
GGCAACCCCATGCCCAGGACCACGGAGGTCTTCGGCGGAATCCTCAATGCCATCGGCCTGGAAAACCCCGGCATCGAGAAATTCCTCCACGACCCCCACTACCTCCCCTATCTCCGCACCCTCTCCTGCCCCGTCATCGTCAACATCTGGGGGCGCACAGTGGAGCAATATGGGGAGGTGGCCGCCCGGCTGGAGGCGGAAAAGGAAGGCATAGCCGCCCTGGAAATCAATATTTCATGCCCCAATGTAAAGGCGGGGGGGATTGCCTTCGGCACCGACCCCCGGGAGGCGGCAAAGGTGGTCGCCGCCGTCCGCCGGGCCACCACCCTCCCCCTCATCACCAAGCTCTCCCCCAACGTGACCCATGTCGCCGACTTCGCCCGGGCCGCGGTGGATGCCGGCTCCGACATGCTCTCCCTCATCAACACCATCACCGGGCTCTCCATCGACCTGGAAACCCGGCGAAGCCGGCTGGCCAATTTCACCGGGGGCTTCTCGGGCCCGGCCCTCAAGCCCATCGCCCTGCTGAAGGTCTATGAGGCCCACCAGGCCGTCCCCCAAATCCCCATCATCGGGATGGGAGGGGTCTTCAATGGGCTGGACGCCCTGGAGTTCATGATGGCCGGCGCCACCGCCGTGGGAGTGGGCACCGCCATCTTCGTCAATCCCCGTTGCCTCCTCCAAATTCCCCGGGAAATGGAGGAGTGGCTGGATGCCCACAATATCCAATCCGTGACCGAAATCATCGGCACCCTCCAAC
>JAEDNB010000135.1 GCA_016302725.1 Lentisphaeria bacterium | reverse complement strand
CCCCCATTGAGAAAATCCTCATAGGAATAGTCCAGAGTGGCATCATGGAAAAGAGCCTTCCGGAGGATCCCCTGGGGATCCTCCCGGGGGTTCTCCTGGGCGAGCAGGGAAATCCCGCCAAGAACCAGTGCCACCCAAAGGACAAACTTGTTTTCCATGCCTCTTCCTTAACTACTCCCTGAGAATAAGAAATACGCTCCTGACGTAACCTTTCCCTTGTCTTTTGTCAATTAATCTGTGCTTCCCTGTTTAGCGCCTACGTTCCCAGAACATGGGAGCCGGGGTGGAAGGCAGAGGTGCGGAACCATAGATTGCCTCTGGGACACAGCCGTGCCAGCTTCGGTACGTTATGCCAAGCCTCGGCTGCTGAAGACCTGTCCTCCCCCCCCTGCGGGCTCCATTCAAGGATTTCGCCCCGTCCTCCCCGAAAGCCGGGGGGATTTTCCGTCACTCCCCCGGGGCAGAACGAGCATATCAGGCACTGCCCCCTCCGTGCGTCCCCTATGCGCCGCAGTCGTCTTCCGTGCCGGCCTGTTTATACGGGGCGCCTTGTTTTCGCGGCAGCGCCGACCTGTTCGGCCTATGTGCAGCAGAGGCGCTCCCTCTTCTACCGGTGTCCGAAGATGGCGGTTCCGATGCGGACGATGGTGGCACCCTGGCGGATGGCCTCGGGATAATCTCCGCTCATGCCCATGGAGAGTTCCGGCATGGGCACGCCCCGAAGTTGCTCCATCTGCCCGCGCAGATTCCGAAGTCCTCCGAAGACCCGCTCCAGCACTGTCTTGTCCGCCTGTAAGGGTGCCATGGTCATCAATCCCACCAGGGGGGCCTGGAGAGTCCGGGAGGACGCCTCCCGCGCCAGGGCCAGGGCCTCCTGGGGAGTGAAGCCGAATTTGCTTTCCTCCCCGGAGACATTCACCTCCAGGAGGAGGCGAGGGGAGGCGTCCATTTGGCTGGCGATTTCCTGGATTCTCCAGAAAAGGGAGGCTGTATCGACCCCGTGGATCCACTGGGCGCATTCCAGGGCGTGGCGTACCTTGTTGGCCTGGAGATGCCCGATGAGGTGCCATTGGACCTCCTTGGGCAGAAGTGAGGCCTTCTCCTTCAGTTCCTGCACCCGGTTTTCCCCGAAGCAGAGATGTCCGCGTTGCCGGAAAAGCTCCTCCACATCCTGGGCGGGAAAGGTTTTGGAGACGGCCAGGAGCTGCACCGACCCGGGGGTGCGTCCGCACTCCTGGCAGACGCGGGCCAGTTCCTGGGTGACATCATCGTAATTCTTGAGAAGGGGGGACATGGAGGATGGGGATGAAAGAGTATGTTAACCCGAAATGCCGCCTGGCGCGGGGGAAGGTGGCCACGATTTTCCATAAGATAAGCCGAAATCCCCTTTCCCCATTGCCCCATGCCCACTTCCTGGGCGGGCGCACCTCCCCCGCTTTCCCGGGGCAAGGCACCTCCCCTCTCCACGGGAAAATCCCGCCGTTCCCCGGCTCCTACTCCCCTTTTCCCTCCATGCCCTCCGATTCAGACTCTCCCCGGGAACTTCTGGCGCCGCGCCGGCACTTCTTTTCGGCGGAGGAGCGACAGATGGACAGGTTGGTGGCCCAGTGGGTGGGGGAGGAATCCGCCCCCGACATCCTGGGGCGCTTTCATCCCCAGCCCCGCCCCCTCGGCAAGTGCGCGGAGGGTTTTCTCCGGAAGATAGGGCAAGACCAGGGGGTGCTTTTGGAGAAGATTTGCGGGCACTGGCCCCAGGTAGTGGGGGAGCAGACCTCCCGGCAACTGCGCCCTGTGGAGGTGCGGGGGGACACGCTGGTCGTCTCCGCGGAAAACCCCACCTACCTCTACGTCTTCCGGCAGTCCCCCCTGATGGGGACGATTTGCCAGCGCCTGGAACAATTGACGGAGGGGCGCGTCAAACAGTGCCGCCTTGTCGCCCCAGGGCGGAGGTAGGCGGGCATCCCGGCGCCCCTTCCCCCTCCCTTCCCCGTGCCGGCGCCAGGGAAAGAATCCGTATTTTCCCGGGGCATTCCGTTCCGAACCCCTCGTTTTTCCGTGTGCAAAAAATGAGAATCCTGTTTTCCCTTATCCTCCTGTTGTTCTTCAGCGCAGTCTCCGGGCCGGGTGCACTCTTTGCCGCCCTTGACGAGGCCCGCCTGGAGAGGCAATTCCAGCAACAGGTGCTGGAAGCCCCCCTCCCTCCCCCCGCCAAGGCCACCTCCTCCCAGCAGTTGGTGGCCCGGGCAGCGGTGGAGGGCATGCTCGACTTCCACTATGACCCGCCGGAGATGACCCCTGCCCTTGTGGAACAGTGGCGGCGGAACTATTTCCAAATGCTGGACCCCTCCAAGATGTATTTCCTGCAGTCGGACCTGCAGGAGTTCCAGAGGGGAGACCTCCCCCCGCATCCCCTGGAGATGCCCGACCTCCCCTTCGCCTTCCAGGTCTACCAGCGCTACCTGGAGCGCCTCCAGGAGTGGACCATCTTCGCCTTCCAGGCCTACGGGAAGGATTGGGATTTCCAAGAGAAGGACACACTCCCCCTGTACGATTCCCCCGAGGAACGGGAGTGGCCCGCCTCCCTGGCGGAACGGGAAAGCCTCTGGTCCAAGATGGTGAAAAACGCCATCCTGGCGGACAAGTTGACCCAGGAAGACATCCAGGCCCGGCAGGCACAGGAGGGCGACGAGGAGGGGGAGAAGAAGGCGGTCTATACCCCGCCGCCCCTCCGGCTGCGCAACCGGAACGCCCTCCTGGATGTCTTCCGGATGCGCGTGGAAACCCAGCCGGACGAGGTCATCGCCACCTTCCTCAACGCCTTCGCCACCCTCCTGGATCCCCATAGTTGCTACTATCCCCCCGAGGACAAGGAGGATTTCGACATCGCCATGTCCCTGTCCCTGCAGGGCATTGGCGCCACCCTGACGTGGAGGGACTCCTACACCATGGTCATGAGCCTGGTGCCCGGCGGCCCCGCCGCCAAGGATGGGCGCCTCCGCCCGGGAGACCGCATTGTGGCCGTCGCCCAATCCCCCACGGAGGAACCCCAGACGGTCGTGGGGATGCCCCTGGACAAGGTCGTGCGGCTCATCCGGGGCAGGAAGGGGACCAAGGTATACCTGACAGTCCAGTCCGAGGGGAGTTCCGCGGAGAAGGTGATCATCCTGGTGCGGGACGAGATTCACCTGAAGGACTCCGAGGCCCAAAGCCAGGTAAGGATGGTGGAGGGCAAGCGGATTCTGACCATCTACCTCCCCAGTTTCTACCGGGATTTCGGCAAATTCAACATGCGGCAGGACAATGCCAATGCCGCCAGCACCACACGGGACGTGGAGCACCTCCTGGAGAAGGCGCGGGCGGAGGGCCCGGTGGACGGGCTGATCCTGGACTTGCGGAACAACGGGGGCGGCTCCCTGGAAGAGGCGATCCAGCTTTCCTCCCTCTTCCTGGGGACCCCTGGGAGGATGCCCGTGCCTGTGGTGCAGACCCGGGAACGCAGCGGCAGGGTCCAGGTGCGGGTGTCCACCCCCAGGAAGAACCCCTACACCGGCCCGCTGATGGTGCTGGTGGACCGGGGGGCGGCCTCCGCCACGGAGATTCTGGCGGCCTGTCTCCAGGACACCGGCCGCGCCGTCGTGGTGGGGGATCCTGGCACCCATGGCAAGGGGAGCGTCCAGGCCGTGATGGACTTGAGGAACACGGGCTTCATCAAGAGAAACTGGCGTTTCCTGCAGGAAGACACCGCCCCTGGCTCCCTGAAGGTCACCATCCAGAAATTCTACCGCATCAACGGCGGCTCCACCCAGATTCGGGGCGTCACCCCGGACCTTCAGTTCCCCTCCTTCCAGATGGCCTTCAAGAACACGGAGGGGGACCTCCCCCATGCCCTGGCATGGGACGAAATCAGCCCCGTCCCCTCCGTCGTCCCCCAGACCCGGGCCAGGGAGTTTTTGCCGGCGCTTCAGGAGTTCTACCGGGAATATGCCGCCGGCACTCCCGCCTTCCAGCGCTACAGCCGGGACGTGGAGGAGTACCTTGAATTCCGCCGCATCCGGGTCCTTCCCCTGGAGATCCAGGCCCGGAGGGAATACCGGGAGAGGGAACTGGAACTGGCCCGGAAATTCCGGCACTACCAGCCTGAACGGGATCCCGAGGAACGGGAACGCCTCCACGATGCGGATGAGGCCATCTACGACGACGGCGCCCCCAAGGAGGACGTGGTGCTGGAGGCCTCCCTGGCCATCATGGGGAAGATGATTTCCCTGGACCAGCAGCACGGGAGGAAGGCCTTCTCGGTGGGCGCCCCGTCCCGCTGAAGGGGGCCCCTGCCAGGAGCCAATCCCACAAATTTTCCACAGGCGTGCGGGGTAAGGAAGGGGGGGGGCACACCACGCCACCTCGCCTCCATTTCGAACCGACATAAGGAGAATCTGCCATGCAACACGCCACGGAGTCCCTCTTTGCCCGGGGCAACCAGTTTCTGGGGACTCGTTATCCTATCCTTTGCGGCGCCATGACCTGGGTAAGCACCCCGGAACTGGTGGCCGCCGTCACGGAGGCGGGGGCCTTTGCCGCCTTGGCGGGCGGCGGCATGCCCCCGAAACTCCTGGAGGAATCCATCCAGCAGACCCGTGCCCTGACCAGCCACCCCTTTGGCGTGAATGTCATCACCCTGGGACCCGCCTACCATGACCATCTGGCAGTCCTGAAAAACCAGCCCGTCCCCTACGTAATCTTTGCGGGGGGCCTGCCCAAGGATACGGAGATTGCCGCCATCCGGGAGACCGGCGCGAAGGTCATGTGCTTCGCCTCCACGGAAATGCTGGCCAGGCGGCTGCTCTCCTACGGGGCGGACGCCCTGGTGCTGGAGGGAACGGAGGCGGGAGGCCACATCGGCCCCGTCTCCCTGACGGTTCTCCTCCAGCAGGTCCTCTTCCACTGCGACCAGGTGCCCGTCTTCGTGGGAGGAGGCCTGGCCACGGGAAAACTGATGGCCCATCTCCTGATGATGGGTGCGGCGGGCGTCCAACTGGGCACCCGCTTCGCCGTGGCCAAGGAATGCAAGGCCCACCCCAATTTCAAGGAGGCCCTGCTCCATGCCCATGCCCGGGATGCCCAGCCCGCCGGGCAATTCGACTCCTCCCTTCCCGTCACCGCCGTCCGCGCCCTGCGGAACGAGGGGACCCGGGAATTTGAGCGCCTCCAACTGAATCTCTTGAGCCAGCTGGACGCCGGCCACATCACCCGCGGGGAAGCCCAGGCGCAGGTGGAGCATTTCTGGGTAGGGGGGCTTCACCGGGCCGCCGTGCTGGGGGATGTCTCCCGTGGCTCCGTGATGGCCGGCCAGTCCGTGGGGCTGGTCACCAAGGAGCAGAGCGTCCAGGAGATTGTCCAGGAACTCGTCCAGGAGTGCGACCAGGAAGTGGAGCGCACCCGGCGGCTGCTTCAGGTTCCTTGAGGTTGGCCCCCTGCCGCTGGCGGGGATGGCTTCCTGCCGCCCCTGCCGGGAATCGACAGGGATGATTGGGGCTTTCCGGGGGGGGTGAGGCCGGGGCCTTGCGCCCCTTCCCCCGGCTATCCCCTCCCCCGCTGGCGGGGCTTGTTTCCCGGTGGCCCTCCCAAGGAAGGGCCACCGCCACACCCCGGGAAACGATTCCCTTATTGGGTTTATCTATCTAAATATCAATTTGATAACACGCCTCCCGGTTGCGCCGTGCGCCGCAGGG
>JAEDNB010000004.1 GCA_016302725.1 Lentisphaeria bacterium | reverse complement strand
TGTATCCCTTCTTGATGGCGGCGGCAAGACTCAGGGTGTCTCCCTTCTCTCCCTCTCCATCCACCTCGGTGAAGGTCACCCCATCAGCGCTGTAGCTCCACAGATAGGCGTAGGTGATGGGGTCCCCGTCGGCGTCCACGGAGCCGGAGGCGTCAATCGTCAGGGTGTCTCCGTGGAAGGCTTCCCCAGGAGTCTGGTGGAGGATGGTAGGAACGGTGGGCGCGCGGTCCACATCGTTGACCGTCACCGCCATATCCGCCGAGCCCTCGCCCTGGGTTTCCCCATCCACGGCGATGACCTTCACCGTGAACAGGTCGCTGGCAAGCCGGGAGGCGCCGCCCTCGGCAAGGGCGATGGTGTCATAGCCATTGCTGGTCACCTTCCAAGAAGCGCTGTAAACAGGAGTTCCGCTGCCTTGGGAGCCGGTCTCCTCGCTGATGGCCTGGTAGCTCCAGCCCTCGGGCACCTGGAGTTTCCAGGCGCCCACGCCGGCGGGATAGACATCGCTGTCCGTGGCGCTGGCCTTCACCAGGAAGGAGGTGGGGTTCCCCTCCGCGTCCACCTCGGCGATGGTGACACTGCTCTCTTCCAGAGTCACCACGGGCACGGGATTTTCCTTGAAATCCACCACCAGGGTGTAGATCTGTTGGGAGCTATCCTGGGCGGCATCGCTGATCCACACGGAGTAGCGGGCCTGGAGATCCTCGGTTCCGCCCAGGGCGGAATCGGGAACGGTGAAGGTCAGGGTGAGGGTAGCCACATTCCCGTCGTCCTTCCGGTCGATGGTCAGGCCATCGGGCAGAGTGGAGGTGTCATCGTAGCCTTTGTTCACGGTGATGTCGTCGGCCCCATCCACATCGGTGACCTCCAAGGTGACGCTGCCGGTGAGCGTGCTTCCGCCCCGGCGGATGAAGATGCGTCCGCTGTTCTCCGCCAGTTCGGGGGCTTTGTTCACCACCTGGTAGTATCCGCGCAGGACATCGCGCAGGGTTCCGGAGGAGGCGGTGGCGACAGCCACCAGAGTCCTGCCCTTTTCCAAAGGAGAGGGAATCTGGGTGAAGGTCATCGCCGGCATGTCCTCGTAGAAGTATTCAAGACTCACCGTGACCTCGTCTTCCTCGTCCGCGTCCGTGGCCAGCACATCCGGGGTGAAGAGGGAGTCCGCCTGGACCTTCCAAGTACGAACCTTATCCGCCACGAGTTCCAGCATGCCGGAGATAGACTTGGTTCCGAACCCGGTGATCACCGGCATTTTATCCACATCCTTCACTGTCGCGGGGATGCCGTCCAACGTCACCGCATAGGCCTCCTTGCCGCCGTCGGTGACCGAGAGGATTCCCGTGTACTCTTTCCGAGCGGCGGGATGCTTCACAGTGGTGTAGGGGATCACCAGATCCACCTGGGAGAAATCCACGCTGTAGGTGTATGTTCCAGGCTCCCGGTCGCTGGTGGTCACGGGGGTGAGGGTCACCGGGAAGGTGATGGTCTCCCCCTCTCCGTCCACGGGAGTGAAGGTCAAGGTGGCCTCGCTCTTCAGAGAGGGTTCCCGATCCACCTCCTCTTCAGAGAAATTCAGGTAGATGGCATCGCCCAAATCTTTCACCGCCTTGCCCTCGATGAGGACAAAGCTGGAGCCTTTGTTGGTCAGCGTGGGAATGTCATCCACATCGTGGACCGTCACGGTGAGGCTGCCTTTCACACTTCCCTTTCCCTCGGTGGAGGTGGCGGTGTATTCCAGGGTGACCGTGCCGAAGAAATCCTTCTTCGGGATAAAACGGAAGCCGCCATCCGGAGTGAGAAGCACGGAGCCGGTGCCGGTGCTCTCCGTGGCCAAGCCGGCCATGGTGAACTTCACGGCCGTGGTGGGCACCAGGTCGGAGCCATTCCAGGCCGTGCAGGTGAAGACCTCGTCCAGGGGAGAGACCTCCAGGGGCACCTCTTCGTCCGTCTCGAAGACCGTGCCCTCCGCCACGGTGAAGTTGAATCCCTTCAGCATCATCACGCTGCCGGGGCCATTCACCTTCACCTTGTTGGCGTAGATGCCCGCGTTGGTGGACTGGGCGGAATTCAGCTTGTCAAAACCCACGGCGCCGGTGGAGTCCGTCCCATTGAGCAGATTGTGGTAGACGGTGCCCAGGAGCACCCGGTTGCTGTTGGCGGGAATCAGAATCTGGCCCACGCCGGCATTGGGATAGAGCTGGATTTTGGTGGAGGTCAGAACGGGGTTGTTCCCCTTGCCTCCCAGCACCTCCTCCCAGGTGATGCCCGCCCACTCCTGGGTGTCATCCCGGAGCAGCAGCAGATTCAGCATCTGGCAGTTGTTTTCGTCGGTGGTCAGATACACCTGGGTGGCGCCCCGGGTGGAGACGCCGTCGATGTATTTGCCTTCCAGGAAGGTGCCGTTCACCTCGGAGCCGGAGACCAAGTCGATGGTCCAGTCGGCCCGCACTCCCTGGGAAAGGAGAAGAGTGGCGGCAAGGAAGACCGCCCAGGCGGCTCCTTTGCGGAGAAATTCGGCAAAGCGGGAAATCATAGGGTGATGACTCCTTACAGTTGTAGAGAAGAAAAAAGAAAAAAGGGAGGGGAAGACGCTGCCAGGCCGCTATTTTTGAGAACCGAGGCTTTGGAGCGTCTCCAGGGCGGCCTGGAGGCGTTCCTGGGAAGCGTTGGTGGTGAAGGGCTGCAGGTCGGCGGCCGCGAACCAGTCGTCCTCGGGGGTGGGGCAGCCGGCCCCCACGAAGTTATAGAGATACATGGCGTCGTCCATGTCCACCTCTCCATTGCCGTCGAAATCCAGCTGGGAGGGGAGTCCCTGGAGGGTTTCCAGGGCGGCCTGGAGGAGTTCCGAGGTGGCGTTGGTGGTGAAGGGCTGCAGGTCGGCGGCCACGAACCAGTCGTCCCCGGGAGTGGGGCAGCCGGCCCCCACCAGATTGTAGACGTACATGGCGTCGTCCATGTCCACCTCTCCGTTGCCGTCGTAGTCCAGGGTTCCGGAGGGGAGGATGACCCAGTGGCAGGAGGCGATGCGCTGGCCCAGTTCCTGGAAGAGGGAGGCGGAGATGGGCTTATAGCCGCCCTTGAGGGCGATGGCGGAGAGAGCCAGGCTGCCGCCCTCGGCCAGGTCGATGGTGGCCTCGCCGTTGGCATAGGAGACGGCGGTGGCGGAGCCGCCCAGGAGAATCACCCATCCTTCGGCGGGGCGCTCCCCGGAGGAGGTGCCATCCTCCCGGTGGTAGGTCCCGAAGGCGTCCTTCACCGCGATGGGGGTGTCGCTTCCGTTCACCAGGCGCATGGAGACCTTCTGGGAGGGGCAGGCGAACTCCTTCTCCTCGCCGCTGAAGACCTCCTCCCCTTCCTGGCGGTCCAGGAAGACCACCACGTTGGCGGGATCCTGGGCGGGGGTGATGGCGCCACCCTCGCGGGTTTTCCGGATGGTGTAGTTCACCCCGGCCTTCACGGAGAGGGAGGCAGGCAGGGTCAATTCCACGGCCTCGGCCTCCTCCCCGTCATTGCTGAGGTAGAGGGCGGGGACCGGGCTGGAATCCGGGGCAGCCTGGAGGGTCAGGTGCGCATCGGTGGAGGCCACCAGCACCCAGGCGTTGCCCTCGGAGGCAGTGCGCAGGTCCGTCCCCAGCCGCGCCAAGTCTCCGGAGACGGCGTCGGCGCCCCCCAGGTTGGCGGGGTTGGCCAGGTAGACATCCTTCATGCCGAACATGGCGGAAAAGGGGGGGAAGGGCATGGACACGGCTTCCTCCGCCTCGCCGAAGACCAGGGAGGGCGACTGGGCCTCGCTCCCCATCATGACCTGGACGGTGAAGGCTTCCGCCACCTGCGCCCAGGCAAAGGCGGCCAGGAAGACTAGGGCATGGCGAATCAGTTTCGTTGTCATCTTCGTTGTTATTTCTTAAGGAAAGAGGGGCGAAGCGGATACGGGCGACCTCCCCCTGGCAAGGTCAAGTCCCGTAATATAGCGAACGGAGAGAAAATTTTAAGTAGGCGGGAAGGGGGGATTCCCCTTCCTGTCGGGAGGCGGGGAAGGCGGTCTTCAGGGCAGAAGGTACCCCGTCTCCAAGGCGGGCAAGCCCGGGGCTTTGACGTAGGCGGCGTCGGCGGGGTTCCAGCGGCGGGCGTCCTCCGGGAGATTTTCCCCCGGGGCGGCGGGGGCGCCATCCTCCCCCCATTCCGCCGCCAATCCGGCGAAGTGCCACTCCCCATCGGGGAGGGTGGCGGGGAAGGCGGCCTTTGCCCCCATCCGGGCCTTTCCCGCAAAGCGGAGGATGGCGCCGGCCTGCGGGCTGTGGAGCCAGAGGGCGCCTCCCGCCTGAAGGCCCTCCAGGGAGGAGAGGCGGGAGAAGGCCTTGCCGGGAAGATAGGCGGCGTAGGAGGTGGAGTCCAGGAGGGGCGTTCCCTCCACGGTGGCGGACTCCAGGCGCTCCAGGTTGCAGGCCACCAGGTTCCAGCCCTTCTGGAGGGGAATCTCTTGCACCGCCGCCTGGTAGCGGTAGGCCTCGCCGGCCACCAGGCACAGAGTGCCCCGCAGTTGGCTGAAGGTGAAGACCGTCTCCGGCCCCGTCTCCCCGTCCCAGGTGAATGCCTCCTTCCCGTCGGTGTCCATCAAGACAATCTTCACGCCCTCGGGCAGGCTCCCCTGCCGCAGGCGAAGGGAAAGCTGGCAGGGGGAACTGTCCTCCGGCTGGGAAAGGAGGATGGTCCATCGCTGGGGAGAGGTGGCGACACTCTTCCAGGAAAGGACCAAGGCGGTGAAATACCGGGTTCCGTAGGAGAGCACCAGCCGCTCGTCATGGCTGGCGTCGGGGGAGCCAGGCGGGGCAATCCAATTCTCGTCCAACGCCATCTTCTCCCCCAGCCCCAGGAAGACGCTCTGGTCCTCCGTGGGGAAATGGGCGGTCAATTCCCAGACGGCATCGACGCCGGAGAGCCCCGGAGGAAGGGGAGCCTCCTGCCCCCGCACCCCCAGGCAGCACACCATCAACAGGGCCCAGAAAAGCCCCGCCATTCTTAATCTTGAGAAATTTTTCATTTTTGTCACTGCGGGTAAGGAAATGGTTCGTCCTGGCGCCAGCCGCCGCCTTGCAGGCAGGGGGATTGCGGAACGGGGGAAACGGCCCAGGCCACTTCCCCCCGCCCGGCTGAGGCTGGAGGACGAGGGCAGGCGGACGCGCCCGTCGCCAGGACGCAGACAATGGGCTATCAGCAAGAAGAATGCCAAGCCCCCGCACTCCCCCTGCCGATACCGCGCCGACGCAAGGCGTTTTCGCCTATAATGTATGCCCCCTTTCCCCAAACGGGGCGCCCCGGGCCACAAAAGGGAGGGCTCCCTTCCCCCCGGCGGCTGGCCCGTCGCGTTTGTCCGGTTCTGTGCAATCCCGTGAGAGAGGGATACATTACTGCCTATGTCTGAAGAAGCGAGCCAACCCATAAGGAGCAGGCCTTTGCGGGCCCGGATTCTGCTCTTGGAGACCGACGAGGGCCGCGGGGAGATTCTCCGCGGCCTTTTGCGGAACCAGGAGTGTCGGGTGCGCACCCTGTTCCGTCCGGAGGAGGCCAGGGAGCAGTTGGCGGCGGGGAATTGGGATGCCGTCTTCTGCGACATCCGGCTCTCCCAGGCCCTTCCCTCCGCGCCCTCTCCCCAGGGCGCGCCGGTGATTCTCCTGGCCCCGTATGACGAGATTTCCCGGGCACAGGAGTTGGTGGAGAGGGGGGTGGCGTTGCGGTGGCTTCCCTCCCCCGTCCGGTCGGAGCGGGTGCTGGCGACGCTTCAGGAGACGATGCAGGCGCGGAGGGAGAGCCAGGGCAGGGGAACAGGGGAGCAGGGGGAAGCAGAGGGAGGGGAAGAGAAGGATATTTGCCGTCATTTTGGGCTGATGGTGGGGGAATCGGCCGCCATGCAGGGGCTTTACCACCAGATTGAGAAGGTGGCCGGCACGGACATGTCGGTGCTCATCCTGGGGGAGAGCGGCACTGGCAAGGAGCTTGTGGCCAAGGCCATCCACAAGGCGGGGCGCAGGGCGGGCAAGCCCTTCATCCCCGTCAACTGCTCCTCCCTCCCCGAAAATCTTCTGGAGAGCGAGTTGTTTGGCTATGTCAAAGGGGCATTCACAGGGGCCGTCCGGAACAAGGACGGCCTTTTTGTTGCCGCCCAGGGGGGCACCCTCTTCCTGGATGAAATTGGCTCCATTCCCCTGGCCACCCAGATGGCGCTCCTCCGGGCGCTGCAGGAGCGGGAAATCCGCCCCGTGGGCTCCACCCAGCCCCGCCCCGTGGACGTGCGGATTGTGGCGGCCACCAACGAGGATGTGGACGCCCTGCGGGAGCAGGGCCGCATCCGCCAGGACCTCTTCTACCGGATCAGCGCCTTCCCCCTGCACGTGCCCCCCCTCCGGGAACGCCAGGGGGACCTCCCCCTGCTGTGCCAGGCCATCCTGGAGGAACTGGGCAAGGGAAGGCCCCTGCGCCTCTCCCCCCAGGCCAAGGCCCTTCTGGAACGCCACTCCTGGCCGGGCAATGTGCGGGAGCTCATCCATGTGCTGGAGCGGGGCGCCACCCTGGCGGAAGAGGGGCTGCTCCGCCCCCAGGACCTGCCCCGGGAACTGGGGCGGGAACCCGGCAGGGACTCCGAGGAACCCCCCGCCGCCCCCAGGCTCACCCTCAAGGCATACCTCCGGCTCTGCGAACGGGAATACCTGAAAAGGGCCCTGGAGGAACAGGGCGGGGACAAGGAAAAGGCGGCCAGGGCCCTCGGCATCAGCGTAGCCACCCTCTATCGAAAACTCTCCGAACTCTCCTGACCCCACACCCGACGACGCCCCATGCCCACCAGACACCCCCATCGTCGCCCCACCCTCCCCCTCTTCCTCCTCCTGGCCCTCCTCCTCCTGGGAGCCTCCTGCCAGACCTACACCCCCGCCTTCGTCCTCTCCCTCCACGAGTTCGCCAACCCCCAGGTCAGCACCAGGCTCAGCAAGCAGGTGCGCAACCCCAGCCGGGAATGGCAATACACCATCCGGAACTTCCCCTTCCTGGACGCACGCTCCTTCCTGGGCGGGGAGCTCTACGGGCCGGATGAAAGCGGCTTCTACGGGCTCCGCCTCCAGGTGGACCGGTGGGCCCTGGGCACCATGCACCACACCGCCGGCTCCAACCTGGGGCTGGTCTATGCCGTGGTGGTGGACGGCACCTACGTGGGCACCTCCCACTTCACCCCGGAAATGCGGGACCAGGACATCCTGGTCATCGAACCCCTCTGGACCCTCTACGACGCCACCCGCATCGTGGAAAACCTGGAAGGCAACCGGAAACACCTGACCCGCTGAAGCCCACTTTTCCTTCGCAAAGACAAGCCAATTCCCCATATCGCAACCCCCCCGGGCCGCCACGTCCCCGACTCCCCCCGAGGCAGAACGCGGCGCACCCACACACACATTCCAGCCAACCACACAGTATGTCCGCCATCCTCACCTATCGCTCCATCAACGAACTGCCCTCCCTCTTCGCCAAGGCAGAAAGCGATCCCGAAGCCTGCAACATCCTGGCGGGACTCCTGAACGACGCACAGTCCCTCTCCCCCGCATGGCCGGCGCTCACCCAGGCCGCATGGAAAACCCACGCCGCCGCCCTCTTCCAAAAGATGCCGGAGGACGCCCCCCTCTCCCAGCCCAGGCAAAACCTCCTCCTGGCCATGCTCAACATGGGGCTGGACGACGACCCGGAAAGGGAAATCTCCCTGCGCCCCCACTACCTGCGCCTCTTCGACGCCCTCCGGCCCAATTGCGTCAACCGGGAAGGCCTCCTCAATGTCATCGGACTGGACAGGAACGGAAAGGCCCCCCTCCTGGCCGCCGCCGCCAAATTCGCAGTCCTGCGCGCCATCCAGCCCGGCACCCGCCTCTGGTTCCCCGCCACCGAAGCGGTGGACATCGTCCAGGCCCTGGATGAAAAACACTGCCGAATCGTCCTGGCCAGCGACCCGGAGGCGCCCCTGGCCCTGGCCGACGCCCTGACAAGGTGCGTCGTCTTCCCGGCAGGGGGGGAGATGGAGGCCCTGCTCCTCAAGAAGCCCATCGCCTTCCCTGACCTCCCCAGCCTCTACCAGGCCGCCCTGGCCAGCATGGTCACCTGCCTGGAGGCCACCGAGGCCCTGGTGGACCACATCCTCATCCCCGGGGTCTACGCCAGCCGCGCCGACCTCAAGGCCCTCTGCACCCCCGCCAAGAAGGAAAACATCAAGGAGCAATCCGGCCTGGCCTCCCGCTGGGACTACAGCCGCTCCCTCATGGAACTCAGGGGACGGCTGGAAAAGAGCGCGGGGCCGCTGGGAGGCGACTGGAACCAGGACAACGTCAAGTCCATCCTCACCCGGGAGGCGGGGCGCCCCCAGATGGCCGAACACTGGGCCGTCGCCGTGGCCATCCTCCTCAAGGACAAGGAATCCACGGCCCCCGTCATCCAAAAATTCTGCCAGGAGCTCCAGGACCAGGTCGTCCTCTGGCATGACCAGGACCTCTTCGTGAAGGTGATGGACAAGCTTCCCAGCAAGCATCTCCACGAGATGGCCGCCCTCACCAAGGAAGTCGCCGGGCTGGAATACCTCATGGGCTGCACCGTCCAAATGCCCTACCACCTCTGGACCTACACCGAGAAGATTCTGGAAGGCGGGGAGAAGAAGGCCTTCGAGGAGCGCGTCCTCAAGGGCTTCAGGGAGGGCAAGCCCTCCGCCGACCACTTCGCCTGGCTGTGGAAGAAGGGGACCCCGGGGGAGGAGCGCACCCGCTTCCTCTCCAACAGCGACCTCCTCTTCAAGACCCTCCAGAAGGACGCCAAGGGAAACTACCTCAAGAGCCAGAGGGATCTCCGCAAGGCCATCCTGGACAGCGACGAGTTCCTCTACACCCTGATGCGGGTCGACTACACCGTGGAAAAGGTGAAGGTGGAAGGCGCCGTCAAGGGCGCGAAATACACCACCCAGGTCACCCGCCTGGACGAAGGGGACCTGGACGCCATCAAGGCCCTGGTGCGCTGCGCCAAGCGGATGCCCTTGCTGGACGCCCGGGAGAAGACGACCCTGCTGGTGAAGATTGCCCGTCTCAGCGAGGAGGCCAAGGAGGCGGTGGAGGAGGGCGCCTCCGTCCAGTTCAAGCAGGACAGGCTCACCTCCCTGCGCAGTTACCGGCTCCTCCAGGAGGACCTGGACAGGCTGGTCAACGAGGAGATTCCCGCCAACACCGCCGCCATCGAGGAGGCGCGTTCCCGGGGCGACCTCTCCGAGAACTCCGAGTACAAGTATGCCAAGGAGCAGCAGCGCAACCTGAACCAGCGCCGTGCCCAGTTGGAACGTGACCTGCGCACCTGCCGCGCCATCGACTTCGCCGAGCAGGAGGTGAAGGACCGCATCCTCCCGGGATGCGTGGTGACCCTCAAGGCCGAGGACGGGGAAATCTCCCAGGTCACCCTGCTGGGGCTCTTCGACACCGACAGCCAGAGGAACTGGTACTCCTACGAGTCCCCCATGGGCAAAATCCTGCAGGGGAAGAGGGTGGAGGACGAAATCACCCTCCCCTCCGAAAAGAGCGCCGTCATCCAGGAAATCGCCCCCCTCTCCCAGGAAACCCTGGAGTTCCTGCGCCATTGATTGGCCCCCAGGCAGCTCCCGGGACTCCCCCGGGGGCGCGGCCCCATGGAGGGAGGGGGCGAGCCCCCGCCGGCAGCCCCCTCCCCGCCCCTTCCGGGAGGTGGAGTTCCCCCACGGCGGCCGCCCCAGGACGGGAAATTGGCAGCCGCCAGGGCAAAAAACGCAAATCCGCCGACGGCTCTACATGGGCGGGGAGCCCAGGCGGAGTATATTCCTTTCCCGCCCGGCTCCGGGCTCCATTCCCCGCCCATATCCCTTTCGCACAGAATGACCCCCTCGGACAAAATCATCCCCTTTGACCGCCTCCGGCAATGGCGGGACGGCCTCCGCAAGGAAAACCGGAGGCTGGTGGTCACCAATGGGGTCTTCGACTTGATGCACCGCGGGCACGCGGAATACCTGGCCCAGGCCGCCGCCCTGGGGGACGCCCTCCTGGTGCTGGTCAACGACGACGCCAGCGTGACTGCCCTCAAGGGGCCCAGCCGCCCCATCCTTCCCCAGGAAGACCGCGCCTTCCTCCTGGCCGCCCTGGAATGCGTCTCCGCCGTCTCCGTCTTTCCCGGCCCCCAGGCCACCGAAGCCCTGCGCCGCAGCGCCCCCGACCTCTACGTCAAGGGGGGGGACTACACGCCGGAAACCCTGAACCGGGATGAATTCCAGGCGCTTCAGGCCTGCGGCAGCCAGATTCGGATTCTCCCCCTGGTGCCCGGATGCTCCACCTCCTCCCTGGTGGCCAGGATTCGGGAGGAGGGGCGCACCCCCGGCGACGGCGCCGCCACCGCCCGGGAGTTGGACAAGCGCCTGCAGCCCATCTTCCGGCGCCGCTCCATCCGCGCCTTCCTGCCCCGGGAGGTGGAGCAGAGGGAAATCGGGCTCCTTCTGGAGGCGGCCATGGCCGCCCCCTCCGCCCAAGCCTGCTACCCCGCCCATTTCCTGGTGCTCACCGACCCCCGGGAACGGGAGGCGGTCTCCCGGGTCCTCCCCCATGGCGCCTTCCTCGCCAAGGCCCCCCTGGGAATCCTCCTGTGCGGAGACCTGGAGAAAAGCTGCCACAAGGCCCTCTCCTACCTTGTCCAGGACTGCTCCGCCGCCATGGAAAACCTCCTCCTGGCCGCCAGCATGCTGGGCCTGGGCGCCTGCTGGCTGGGCGTCCATCCCAATGAAGACCGGGTCAAGGCGCTCCGGGAGCATTTCCGGCTCCCCGAAAACATACTCCCCATCGCCGCCGCAGCCCTGGGCTGGCCCGGGGAGACCAAGCCCCCGCGCACAAACTACCAGCCGGAACAGGTGCATGTGAACCTCTGGTAAGTCGCCATGACGTCCCCCTACCCCCACTCCCTCTCCCCCACTCCCCAAGACCTGGAGAAGAAGGGCCGCCGCAGCCGGCGGCGATGGGACCTCTTCGTGCTGATTACCCTCCTTTTCTTCACCCTCGCCCTCTTCCTCCCCTTCCTGGTGGTCCGCCGCCCCATCCCCTGGCGCCCCCCCGACCGACACTCCTTCACCCGGTCCCTCCAGGCCGCCTTCGCCCCCCAGAACCACAAGATGTGGACCCCCACCCCCACGGTCTCCCTGGTGCTGGACTATTTCACCTTCGGCGAAGACTACCTGGTCTTCTACCGCTTCCACAGCCTCATGGGGCACCTGGTCAAGACCGCCCTCCTCTGGCTGCTGCTCCGGCGCCTGGGGGTGGCCAGCCACTATGCCATGGGCTTCGCCTTCCTGGTCACCATCTGGCCCAGCCGCATCGAGGGGGTCATGACGCCCCATATGCGGGGAGTCATCGCCCTCACCCTCTTCTGCTATCTGGCGATGTACTGCGCCACCTTCGCGGACTCCCCCCACTGGGGCTGGTGGATTGCGGGATGCACCCTCTCCTGCATCGTCGCCGCCGGCGCCTCCCTCTGGGCAGGACTCCTCTTCACCGCCATGCCCTCCGTCGCCTGGTGGTGCAAAAGACGTGACGCGCGCTTCCCCTGGGAACGTCTCATCCTCCCGGAGATCGCGTTGATAGGGAGCCTCCTGCTCTCCCTCCATATGTCGGGCTACCTGGGATAGCCGCCCTCCCCTTTCCCCTGCCTTGTATCCACCCAACAACAACCCTGCCAACATGACGCGAAAGCTCCTCTTCCTCCTCTCCTGCTGCCTTCTCCTCCCCCTCCTCAAGGCGGACCGCCTCGTCCTGGATGACGGCTCCGTCCTCAAGGGAACCCTGAAAAGCCTCACCGACGGCACCCTGGTCTTCTCCACCGGCTTCGCCGGGGAGCTGAAGATTGCGGCCAGCAAGGTGGTGAGCCTGGAGACCGACGCCCCCGTGGAAATCGCCACCCAGGCCGGCCAGCGCCTCCAGGGGCGCATGGAACTCCCCGCCCAGGAAGCCCAGGCGGGAAAGAGCCTGCCCGCCCCCCTCTCCCTCCCCCTCCAGGAGGTGAAATATCTCTGGACGGACGGGATGGAGGACCCGACCCTGCCTCCCCGGCGCAAGTGGGATGGGGAATTCTCCCTGGACCTCGCCGGCAAGACCGGCAACTCCGAGAAATTCAACGGCGGGGCCGGGGCCCTGGCCACCCTCGCCGGCCCCGTGGACAAGCTGAAACTCCACGCCAACGCCGCCTACGGAAGGGAAGACCACAACACCAATACCAAGAAATACCTGGCCGGTGTGGACTACGAGCATAAACTGCTGGACACCCCCACCACCTGGTTTGTCAATGGCGAACTGGAACAGCAGACCACCAGCGGACTCCGCCTCCGCCAGGAAATCGGAGCCGGTTTCGGATACTACCTCTTCGAAAGGCCGGAAAGCAGCCTCCGCCTCCGCCTCGGGCTCTCCGCCAAGGCACGGAAATTCACCGACGGAAGCCACAACGACGCCATGGGAGGGCAGGTCGGACTCCACTACGAACGCAACATCCAGGAATGGGGCAAGCTGGTCACCGACCTGACCTTCCAGCCCGCCTTCGAAAATTTCCACGACTACCGGGCGCTCCATGAATCCTCCCTGGACATCCCCCTGGTCTTCCAATACCCCCTGAGCCTCCGCCTCGGCATCTCCAACGAATACAACAGCCGCGTCGCCAAGGGCTCCGAGCGCATGGAAACCAACTACTTCGCCAAAATGGTCTTCAAGTGGAAGTGACCCTCCCCGCCCAGGGAGGGAAATCGCCCCGGAAAACGCCCCCGCCCAGGAAAACGCGGCCATAGGGCACCCCCCGCCACGGCCGCCCCACGCCAGCCACGCCCCTGCTCTCCTCCAGGAAGGAAGGAGGCGCGGGGGCGTCGCTTTATATCCCCACTCCCCCGCCCCGCCACGCCCCCATGGAAATCCTCGCCCCCGTCAACGCCAATACCCTGGATGCCGCCCTGGAGGCGGGCGCGGACGCCGTCTATTTCGGGCTGAAACGCCTCAATGCCCGGCGGGGGGCCCAGAATTTCACCCAGGAGGAACTCCCCGGCGTGGTGGAACGGATTCACCGTGCCGGCGCCAAGGCCCATCTGACCCTGAACATCGACCTGACCCAGCGGGAACTGGGGCTGGCCGCCCGCACCCTGGCCCTGGCCAGGGCCACCGGGGTGGACGCCGTGATTGTGCGCGACCCCGCCCTCCTCTCCCTGCGCCCCCTCTTTCCTGAATTGGAATTTCACTTAAGCACCCAGGCCGGGGTCTCCACCAGCGCGGGGGTGCGCATGGCGCGGGAGCTGGGCTGTGACCGGGTCGTGCTGGCCCGGGAGATGACCAGGGAGGAAATCCGGGCCTGCTGCCAGGTGGGGGGGATTGCCGTCGAGGTCTTTGTCCAGGGGGCCCTTTGCTTTTGTGCCTCGGGGCGTTGCCTGCTTTCCAGCTGGGTTGGGGGGCGGAGCGGCAACCGGGGCGCCTGCGCCTCCCCCTGCCGGGTGGGCTGGCGCCGGGCGGGGGCCGGTTCCCCGGAGGGGCATCCCCTGTCCATGAAGGACCTGTGCCTGGTGGAGCGCCTTCCAGAACTGGCGGAGATGGGGGTGGCCTCCCTGAAAATCGAAGGGCGCCTGAAATCCGCCTCCTGGGTCTCCCAGGCCGTGCGCCTCTATGTCGCCGCCCAGGAGGGCACCGCCCCCCTGGCCTCCCTCAAGGAACAGGCGGAAACCCTGGGGGGATATACGGGACGCTCCCTCACAGAGGGATATTATCTCGGCGCCCGAAGGGGGCTGACCGACACCAGCCTGGGACGGGGAAGGAAGGCCGCCCCAGCCCCAGCCCCAGCCGATGACTCCGGGGAGGAAGCCCCCCCGCAGCCCCCGACCCTTCAGGTGAAGGTGGAGCCCGCCCCCCAGGGAGGCACCCTCTTCCAATGCACCTTCGGCCCCCTCGCCCAGGATTTCCGAATCCCTCCCCAGCGAATCCCCAATCCCCGCAGGGCACTCCCCCTGGAGGAACTCCTCCGCCAGGCAAAGGCCGCCCTCGCCCCCGCATGCCCACCCCATTTCCTGGTGGACGACGCCCTGGCGCAACTCCTCCTGCCACGCCGATGCCAGGAGACCATCCTCCAGGAACTCCAGGAATTCCTCCGACGGGCCACCAAGGAGGACGACGGCACCATCCGCCAGCCGCTCCCCCCCCAGGTCCAGGAACGCCTTGCCCCCGACTCCCCCGCCCCCGCAAACCGCCATCCCCTGGGAGAACCGCCCCACGCATTCCGCCTGCGCCTGCCCCAGCTCCCGGAATTCCTCCGCCACAGGCAGACACCTGCCCGCCACGGCGTGATTCTCGCCCTGGAAGGGACGGAGTCCCCGGCCCGGCTGGAGGAGGCCCTGGCCCCCCTCCTGGCCGCCCCCACCCCCCAGGGAAGCCTGGCCCTCGCCCTGCCCTCCGTCTGCCACGAGGAAGCCCTCCCCGCCCTCCAGGCCCTCGTCCTTTGGGCAAAGGAGCGGGGAATCCCCCTGGAGGCCAACTCCTGGGACACCCTCCGGCTCTGCCTCGACCTCCAGGCCCCCTTTGCCACGGGACAGGGCCTTGCCGTCCTCAATTCCATGGCCGCCAAGGCGCTGCAACAACTGGGGGCACTCTGGTGCGCCGCCTCCTGGGAAATGGACCGCCGCCAACTCCAGGAACTCTGCGCACACTGCCCCGCCCCTCTCGCCCTCACCCTCTTCAGCCACCCGCCCCTGATGACCACCCGGGCAAAACTCCCGGAGGACTTCCCCGCAGGGGAAACCCTCCAGGACGCCCGGAAGGTGACCCTGCGCCACCGGCAGGAGGGGGACTCCACCGTCCTGCGGCCGGAAACCCCCATGGACTGGAGAACCCTCCGGGATCCCTTGGCAAAGGGGGCGCGGCTGGAGGCTGACCTCACGGGACTGGAGCATCCCGTCCTCCCCCCTCCCGGCCCCGCACCCTTCCTCTTCAACTACGACAGGACCCTCCGCTGACGCCATGCCCAGGACACCCCTCCCCCTCCCCCTCGTGGCCATCCTGCTCACTCTCGTCGCCGCCCCCCTGGCCGCGGAAACCGACTACGTCACCTACGAAAGCTTCGGCGCACGGGGGGACGGGAAGGCCAACGACCTCCCCGCCATCCAGAAGGCCCACCAATACGCCAACGAACGCCTCCTCCCCGTCCGGGCAAAAAGCGGCGCCACCTACCGGATTGGCGTGGGCGGCCCCGCCGTCATCAAGACCGACACCGATTTCCGCGATGCCGTCTTCCTCATCGACGACAGCACCCTTACCGTCCAGGAAGGGCAGGTGAATGTCTTCGCGGTGGAATCCGACCGCGCCCCCTGGGCAGTCACGGTGCAGGCCCCCCTCTCCCCCGCCTCCACAACCATCGGCACCACCCTGCCGGCCCGCGCCCTCCTGGTGGTCACCGACAACACCCGGCGCCATTTCATCCGCTACGGGCTGAACCAGAACAACGGGGTTCCCGCCTCCGACGTGCTCCTGGTGGAGAAGGACGGTTCCCTCCACCCCTCCACCCCTCCCGTCTGGGAGTTCCCCCAGGTCACCTCCGCCATGGCCTACTCCGCGGAAGACCGCCCCATCACCATCCGGGGCGGAATCTTCCGCACCATCGCCAACCGGGCGGAATCCAAGTACACCTACCACGCCCGCGGCTTCTTCGTCAACCGCTCCAACGTCACCCTGGAAGGCATGGCCCACTACGTGGTGGGGGAAGGCCCCAGCGGCGCCCCCTACACCGGCTTCTTCTTCTTCAAGAACTGCTACAACTGCCTCCTGAAGGACACCCGGGTCACCGGACACAAAACCTACTCCACCATCGGCTCCGCCGGAAAGCCCGTGACCATGGGCTCCTATGACCTGGGCGCACACCGCGCCGTCCGCCTCACCTTCCAGAACGTCACCCAGACCAACAGCATCCACGACACCACCAAATGGGGCATCATGGGCACGAATTTCTGCCGGGACCTCCTCCTGGAGGGATGCACCCTCTCCCGCTTCGACGCCCACCAGGGCGTCGCCAATGTCACCATCCGGAACTGCGCCCTGGGCTACGCGGGCGTCAACCTCATCGGCTATGGCACCTTCCTCATGGAAAACACCTGGGTCCACAGCCGGTGGATGACCCACCTCCGGGGCGACTACGGCTCCACCTGGGACGGGAACATGGTCATCCGGAACTGCGTCCTGGCCCCCCCGGAGAACTCCCCCCACACCGGGCTGGTGGATGGCTACAACCTGGGGAACCACGATTTCGGGCATCCCTGCCGCATGCCCGCCACCATCACCGTCCAGGGCCTGAAAATCCTGGACAAGACCCCGAAGGGAGCCATCCCCGTCTTTCTCTTTGCCAATTTCCTCCCGGGGCGGGAGGCGAAGCAGGGACCCATCCCCTATCCCCTCACCGGCAAGGTGATCCTCCGGGGGGTTTTCACGGAGAGCGGGAAGCCCCCCCGCCTCTCCCTCCATCCTACCCTCTTCCGCAACACCCAAGTGCTCTACCAGCGCTAGACCGCCATGCCCCCCCGCCCCCTGCTCCTCCCCCTTCTTTGCCTCCTGCTGCTGTGCGGGGGATGCGCCACCTCCCCCTACCTGCCCCCCTCCCGCCCGGTGGCCGGGATGTTCCCCACCGTGGTGCCCCCCCTCTGCCTCCAGGAAGCCGTGCCCGTCCCCCTCTCCCCCGGCGAGGTGCGGGAACACCTGGAGGCGGAAAACCTGTGGGCGCCCCTCCTCCAGGCAGGCTTTCCCCAGGGGGAACTCGCCCTCCTCTCCCGCAGCCTGACCCGGCGGGGCTACGCCGAAATCGACGCCCGCCGATGCCCCAGGCCAGGCCTGCTCTGGGTGGCGCTCCTGGCCACCGCCTCCCACCGCCTCTCCCTGCAATACCAGGTTGACGGCGCCCCGCCACGCCGTGTCCTCCACCCCCTGCCCCTCCCCCGGCAAAAGTAGGCCCGCCTCCCCACTGCCCCATGCCTTCCCGCCAAAAAGGCACATCCCTTTCCCTCTGGGCGCTCCTCCCCCCTCTCCTGTTTCTCCTTCTATGGGAAATCCTGGCCCTGGCCAATGGAGAGCGAATCCTCCCCTCCCCCCAAAGCACCCTCCGCGCCCTGGGTGGCCTCATGGCCAACCGCGCCACCTGGCGCTCCCTGCTCCTCACCCTGCTGCGGGGAAGCGGGGGGCTAGCCCTGGGTGGCGCAGCGGGACTGGCCCTGGGCACACTCTGCGGCCGGAATCCCCGGCTCCACGACGCCCTTTCCCCCATGGTCACCCTGGCCCAGGGATGCCCCCCCATCGTCTGGATCTCCCTCCTCATGGTCTGGCTCTCCCTGGGAGGCGCCATCCCCCTGGCCGTCTCCACCATCTCCGTCTTCCCCATCCTCCTCATCCAAACCGCCAACGCCGTCCGGGGACTGGATCCCCGCTGGTTCGAGGTGGCCGTCGTCTACCGCCTCTCCCCCTGGCAGAAGTGGCGGCACCTCCTGATGCCCGCCATCGCCCATCCCCTGGCAGGCGCCTTCTCCTACGCCTGCGGCATCACCTGGAAGGTCACCGCCACGGCGGAGTTCTTCGGCGCCACAGACGGCATGGGGGCGCAAATCTACCAAAGCTACCACGACCTGGCCCTGGAGAGGCTCTTCGCCTGGACTCTCCTCATCGCCCTCCTGGGAATGGCCATCGACGCCCTGCTGGTGCGGAGGCTCCGTACCCTATGACCGCCCCCCTCCTCGATTTCCAGAAGGTCACCTTCCAGTGGCCGGGCACCCCCGCCCCCCTCCTGCGGGAATGGTCCTGGCAACTGATGCCCGGGGAGACCTGGCTCCTCCCCGGCCCCTCGGGATGCGGAAAGACCACATTCCTCCGCCTGGCCGCCGGACTCCTCGCCCCCCAGCAGGGACGCCTCCGGCGCCCCCGAGGCCTCAGCACCGCCTTCGTCTTCCAGGAACCCAGGCTCTTCCCCTGGCTGACCCTCCAGGAAAACCTCCGACTGGCCGCCCCCGCAGCCTCCCCCAGGCAACGGGAGGAACTCCTCCAAAAAACCGGCCTCGCCCACAAGGCCCACTGCAAACCCCAGGAACTCTCCGGGGGGGAGGCCCAAAGGGGAAACCTCGTCCGGGCACTCCTGGCAAATCCCCAACTGCTCCTCCTGGACGAACCCTTCAGCGCCCTGGACACCCACAACGCAGAGGTCTGCGCCACCCTCCTGGAGGAATGGCACCGGAACGCCCACACACACGCCATCCTCCTGACCACGCACCGGGAAGAGTACGCCACTCTCTGCGGCGCCACCCCCCTCCCCTGGAAGACCCCCTGACCCCACGGGACGCCCCCACAAGCCCCACGCCACAAACCCCAGGATTTCCCCCTCATTTGCCAAGTTTTTCACATCCCATGGCTTTAAAAATGTCCATCATAGGCTAAATTGGGCTTGTTTTGTTTTTTTTCTGCACGCCGGGACTCGCTTTCCCGTTCCCCTCCGCCGGGCGGGCCGTCTTCCGCGGCTTGCCAGGGGGCTGCGCCCCTCCGCTTCCCCATGGCGTTTCTCCCTGCGGAACAACGGCAAGCGAGACGTTCCGGATTCACCCTCCACAAGGATCCCCCCCCCATGCGCAAGAGCCAAGTCACATTTCTGTTCGGTTTTCTGGCACTGGTCGCCGCCAGCCTCATGCCCCTGAAGGCCCAGGAATTCCAGTCCTCCCATGACCTCCTGGATCCCAATGCCTTCCTGGTCAAGTCCGAACTCTTCCTCTGGAACCGCGTCTCCGACCTGCTGGACACGGTCCGCTGCGGCATCGCCCTCGGGCCGGGACTGGGCGCGGAAGTGGCCGTCACCGACTACGCACAGCTCTCCCTCTACGCCAATGCGGAAACCGGTGTCTCCTTCCCCCACTTCCTCCCCCCCCTCTGGCTGGTGGACAAGTATGAGAACAACACCAAGACCTTCCAGTACCACAGCGGCAAATACGCCACCGCCGCCTTCGGACCCTGGCGCGCCGAATCCGCCACCAGCGACCTGGAAGGCGAAAGACTCCACTTCGAACGGGGCAAGTGGGACTTGAGACTCCAGCTGGACCTGCTCCTGGTCCACTTCTACGTCGCCGTCCGCACCGAGGAAATCCTGGACTTCTTCACCGGCTTCGCCGGCTACGACTACAAACTGGACGACATGCAGCTCACCCCCTCCGTGGAACGCCGCCCCGCCGACCAGTTCGGACGGGGATTGTGCAACATCGTCTTCGGCGTGGTGGAAGTCCCCAGCAACATCTTCCGCATCACCAGAACCGAGGGCGACCTGGCCGGATGCTCCAAGGGCGTCGGCCTCGGGCTCTGGCGCTTCCTGGTCCGCGAATGCGTGGGCGTGGTGGAACTGGTGACCTTCCCCTTCGGCTGGGAACCCATCGTGGAGCCCGCCTACGTCATCAATTCCACCGACCAGTCCACCACCTGGAAGGTGTATAAGCCCGCCTTCCACAAGCGCTACTAAATGCCCTGCATAAGGCCGGAGCATGCGCGGAGGTGGAGGGACCACACAGAGGCGCATGCCTGGCTTTAGAGGGAACTAGCCCCAGAAAGGCCATCACGGCCGTCGAGGCGCACGGGAAAGCCCCCGCCCCGCCCTAGACGCCCCGCCCCGCCGACGGCTCCTCCGACGTCCCCGCGTCGGCGGGGGGACCGTCGGTTTTCCGTATCCAGGCCCTGGCCTCTTCCGTCCCCTCCCCCCATGTCTTTCCGCACCCCCAACAACCGCAAACGGCTCCTGGAGAAGCTGGACACGCTGGACGCGCCCCACTTGCGGAACTATCTCCGCAACGCGCTGAACGACCAGGGATACATGGAGGCCCTCTTCGGGGACATCTTCCAGACCCTGAAGGAGGGCATCATCGTGGTGGACAACAACCTGAAAATCCGCCTCGCCAACCCCGCCGCCAGGGAACTCTTCGGCATCCCCGAGAATTTCGAGACCCACTCCATCGCCCAGTATTTCCGGCAGTTCGACTGGAACCAGTTCAGGGACACCCCCCCCGAACAGTGGGACCGCTTCAGCCGCACGGAACTGGAAGTCACCTACCCGAAACACCGCTTCCTCTCCCTCTATTTCCTGCCCGTCACCCCCCATCCAGACCCCTCCCCACGGGGAAGCCACCCCCTGGCTACCCTCATCTTCCACGATATCACCGAACGAAAGGAAGACAACGAAAAAAGTATCGAGACGGGCAAGCTCACAGCCATCACCCAATTGGCCGCAGGGGTCGCCCATGAACTGGGAAACCCCCTCAATACCCTGGGCATCCATCTCCAAATCCTGAAACGAAAACTCCGGGGAAAGGAAAGCAGCACGGCCCTGGAGGCGGCGGAGCATTTCACGGAAATCGCCTCCCAGGAAATGGTCAGGATGGACGGCATCATCCGGAATTTCCTCCACGCCGTCCGCCCCGGGCGCCTGGAGCGAAGCCCCCTCCACCTCCAGGACCTGGTCTTGAGCACCCTGAAACTCCTCCAGCCGGAATTCCAGGCCAAGGGCATCCGCGTAAGCATGAATTTCCCCGCCTTCGTCCCCGTCATCACCGGCGACGCCGGACAACTGACCCAGGCCTTCTTCAACTTGATGAAAAACGCCATGCAGGCCCTGGAAAGCGGCGGGGAACTCCAAATCCTCTGCACCGTGGACGACACGTCCGTACACCTCCGCTTCGCCGACAACGGGCCGGGCTTGAGCGCAGAGCAGCTCTCCCACCTCCTGGAACCCTACTACACCACCAAGGAGGGCGGCCATGGGCTGGGCCTGCTCATCGTCAACCGAATCGTCCAGTCCCACGGCGGAGTCCTCTCCATCGACGGGAAGCCAGGAGACGGGGCCGCCTTCACCATCAGCCTGCCCCGCTCCGCCAGAAACATCCGACAACTCTCCAGCCCGGAGGCCTGACCCCCCAGGCTCCCCCTTCCGCCCCCATGCCCGCCTCTCTCCCTGTCATTCTGGTCATCGACGACGAACGAAACACCCGCGAGGGCCTCCAGGACGCCTTCTCCGACAAATACCAGGTCCTCCTGGCCAACGACGCCCTCCAGGGAATGGAGACCCTGAAGAAGCGGAAGGTGGACATCGTCCTGACGGATTTGCGGATGCCGGGCATGGACGGCATGGCCTTCACCCGGGAGGTCTCCCGGCGGGAGAACGCCCCCCTCATCATCATGCTCACCGCCTACGGCTCCGTCCAGACCGCCATGGAGGCGGTGCGGGCGGGGGCATACGACTATCTCACCAAGCCCGTCAACCTGGACGACCTGGAGATGATGATCGACCGGGGGCTGGAGGAACTGGCCAAGCGCCGTCGTTCCCAGGCGCACGCCAATGCGGCCCGCCCCCCCGAGGGCATCATCGGCTCCTCCCCCGTGATGCGCCAGCTCCTGGAGAAGGCACAGCAGGCCGCCGCCTCCCGCTCCACCGTCCTGATCACCGGGGAAAGCGGAACCGGAAAGGAACTCTTCGCCCACGCCCTCCACGCCTGGAGCCCCCGCAGCAAGGCCCCCTTCGTCCCCGTCCACTGCGCGGCCCTCAATGAAAACCTCCTGGAAAGCGAACTGTTCGGACACGAACGGGGCGCCTACACAGGGGCGGACGAACGGGTCATCGGACGCTTCGAAAAGGCCAACCGGGGCACCCTCTTCCTGGATGAAATCGGGGAAATCTCCCTGCCCACCCAGGTAAAACTCCTGCGGGTGCTGGAAACCCGCACCCTGGAGCGCGTGGGCGGCTCCACCACCATCCCCGTGGATGTCCGCCTGGTGGCCGCCACCAACCGGGACCTGAAGGCGATGGTCAAGGAAGGCACCTTCCGGGAAGACCTCTATTTCCGCCTCAATGTGGTCAACCTCCAACTGCCCCCCCTCCGGGAACACCCCGAGGACATCCCCGAACTGCTCACCCATTTCCTCCACTCCATCGCCCAGGACAATGGGCGGGACATCCACGGCTTCACCCAGGACGCCATGAATGTCCTCCAGGCATACCGCTGGCCCGGAAACATCCGGGAACTGCGGAACTGCGTGGAGCGGATGGTGGTCATGACCCGGGGAAACCGCCTCACCGTCACCGACATCCCCCGGGAAATCGTGGACGCCTTCGTCCTCTCCCCTTCCCCGGGGAAGGAGGAGGCCCCGCCCCCCCAGCCATCCCCCTCCCCTGCGGAAGACGCAGCCCCCCAGCCCGTTTCCCTGGACATCCGGGCCAATGAACTGGCCGCCATGAAGCGCGCCCTGGAACAGGCGGGGGGAAACCGCACCAGGGCGGCGGAAATCCTGGGCATCAGCCGCAGGACCCTCCAGCGCAGGCTCCTGCAGCACCCGGAACTGGAGGCCCCGCCCCCCCAGGAAGAGTAGCCCCCCATGCCTCCCCTTCCCCCCAAACCCCAGGGCGCCTTCCGGCTCCTCCATATCTCTGACCTCCACGCCGGAATCTCCGACTGGTCCTGGAAATATCTCCTGGACAAACGGTGCCTGGGACGCGCCAACCAGTTCCTCTCCCGACAGGGAAAACTCTCCCTCCAGCACCTGGATACCATCGCCCAATGGTGCAGGGACGGCCTGGCGGACGCCGTCCTCTGCACGGGCGACCTGACCTCCATCGGCTCCCAGGAGGAGTTCCGCCTGGCCCTCTCCCTCCTCCAGCCCATCCGGGAAGCCTGCCACGGACGCTTCCTCTACGTCCCCGGAAACCATGACGCCTACGTCCAGGAAAACCTCCCCCATCTCCACCAGGCCTTCCGGGAACTCAACCAGGGCCTGGAGCTGGAGGAACTGCCCTGCGCACAATCCCTGGGCCCCCTGGAAATCGTCCTCCTCTCCCCCGCCCGCCCCTGTGCGCCATGGCTCTCCCACGGCACCATGCCCCCCTGCGACTGGGATAAACTAGGCTATATTCTCAACTCTCCCTGCACGGGCTCCCTGCGGCTGATGGCATGCCACTTCCCCCTCCTGGGAAGACGGGGAAGGCCCCTCTTCTGGCGCTCCCGCCTGGAGGGGTGGCAAACCCTCCTCCAATGGGGGGAGAAAGGCCTCTTCCAGGCATATTGCGCCGGCCACGTCCACTACCCCTTCCTCCTCCCCCCCGAACAGGCCAGGCCGTGGCTGGTCGGCGCGGGCTCCCTCACCATCCAAAACTCCTGTGCCGCCCTGGATTTCCTCCCGGACGACGGCACCCTCACCCCCAGGCTCCTGACTCTCCAAGAGCCCCCCCTGACACCATGAAACACTTCCTGGCTTTCGACTTGGGCGCCTCCAGCGGACGCGCCATCATGGGTGACTTCGACGGAAACACCATCGCCCTGGAGGAACTCCACCGCTTCGCCAACGGGCCCCATGAGGTGGACGGACATCTCTACTGGGACATCCACACCCTCTTCGCCGAAATCCGGGAAGGCCTGCGCAAGGCCCTCGCCACGGGAAAGCCCATCGACGGCATCGGCATCGACACCTGGGGAGTGGACCTCTGCTACCTGGGGGCGGACGGAAAGTTGATTGGCCTGCCCCACCACTACCGGGACCCCCGCACCGATGACATCATGCCCTGGACCTTCCAGCGCATCTCCCGGGAGGAGGTCTACCAGGAGACCGGCATCCAGTTCATGAACCTGAACACCATCTTCCAACTCTCCGCCTCCCTGCGGGACGGAGAGGAGGCGCTGCAGCAGGCCGACAAACTCCTCTTCATCCCCAACGCCCTCACCTATCTCCTCTGCGGGAAGGTGGCCGCCGAATACTCCATCGCCACCACCTCCCAGCTCTTCAACCCCCACACGGGGGACTGGTCCTGGAAAATCATCGACGCCCTGGGCCTCAAGCGCTCCCTCTTCCCCCAGATCCTCCCCGCCTGCACGGTGGCGGCCCCCCTCTCCCACGAACTCCAGGAGGAGTTCCACTGCGGCCCCATCCCCGTCATCCTCATCGGCAGCCATGACACGGCCTCCGCCGTGGCCGCCGTCCCCGCCGGCGGGGAGCGGAACTGGGCCTACCTCTCCAGCGGCACCTGGAGCCTCATGGGCGTGGAGCGGAAGACGCCCCGCACCGACGCCCAGGCCCTGGCCGCCAACTACACCAACGAGGGCGGCGTGGGGAACACCATCCGCTTCCTGAAGAACATCATGGGCCTCTGGCTCATCCAGGAGTGCCGCAACCAGTGGATCCGGGAAGGCAAGAAATTCTCCTTCGGCGAATTGGCCGAAATGGCGCGGAAGGAGGCCACCCCCTTCCTGGCCATCATCAACCCCAACGACCAACTCTTCGAAGCCCCCGGGGACATGCCCGCAAGAATCCGGCAGTTCTGCCGGGAGAGCGGACAGGCGGAACCCCAGACCCCCGCACAAATCATCCGCGTCGCCCTGGAATCCCTGGCCCTGCGCTACCGCCAGACCTGGAACGAACTGGAAACCCTCCAGGGGGAAAGGCTCACCGTCCTCCACCTGGTGGGCGGCGGTTGCCAGAACGTCCTCCTCAACGAGTTCACCGCCAACGCAATCCAGGCCCCCGTCATCACCGGCCCCGTGGAGGCCACCGCCATGGGCAACATCCTGGGGCAGGCCATGGCCACCGGAGACATCCCCGACCTGGAGACCGGACGGAAAATCGTGGCCGCCTCCACTCCCACGCAGCGCTACGAACCCACTGACGCACCCCTCTGGGAAAAGGCCTACCTCCGCTACCAGGAGGTCTGCAAGGGCGGCAAGTCCATCGGCTAAAACCCCGCCTCCACCACACACCCCGGCCGGAAGGCGGCCGCCCCATGCCCGCCCCGGCCGCCCCCCGCCACAGGGCCTTCTGCAACAACGGTGAATGCGCTGAACAAGAGATACCGATAGAGAATCCCCCCTTCCCCGCCATGTCTCTGCTTCTTGTCCTCCTTCTCTGCCCTCTCCTTGCCGTGGGAGCGCTGTCCCAGACAGTGCCGCAGAGTCCCAAGACCTTCCAGGAGCTCCAGGAAGATTTCCTCATCCTCCAGAACATCCACCAGCAGAACCTGGACAAGGTGCGGAAATTCCAGGAGGATTTCCGGGAGGCCTTCCAGACGCCGGACGCAGACGAGGCGGCCCTCCGCGCCCTCCGCCTCCGGCGGGACGGGCGGGAACTCTTCCAGAGCCTGGAGCGGGACCAGCAAAGGCAGGTCACCTTCCGGAACGACCTCTCCCTCTACAGCGGAAGCCGCCAACTGATTCGCCAGGAGAGCGCCTACAGCGCCATCTACCTGGACACCCTCCAGAAATACGGCCAGGAACAGCAGGCGGTGACGGGGCTGCTGCGCCGCCATCTCCAGCAGCTGGAGCGCAGCCTGATGCAACTGCCTCCCCCTGCCCGCATGTCCACGGAGCTGGGCCTTGACTTCCTCCTGGTCACCCCCCCCAAGGGCGCCCCTTTCTATGTCAGCGAGACGCCCCTCACCGCAGAGCAGTTCCGCGCCCTGCGCCAGCGCATGGATGGGAATCTCCCCCCCCAGGAGCTGGACCGGATCTGCCTTTCCTTCCAAAAGGAGGGGGTTTCCCTCCCCGAGGCATTCACCCTGGCAGACGCCCTGGGCAAGTGCTCCGGCTTCCCCTGCTCCCTCCCCGCCCCCGCCCAGACCGCGCAGCTGAAAGCCTACGGGGAGACTCTGAAGCAGGCGGTGTGGCTCTCCTCGCCACAAGGGGAATCCCCCCAGGAAAAGGAGGCAAACCTGCGCTTCGGCGCCACCATGGCGCAAATCTGGGATCCCCAGGAGGTCACCACCTCCCTCCAGGAACCCAGCCACATCCTCCGGGAACTCCCCGGGGCAAAATACCCTGAACTGGGATGCCTCTTCGTCACCTCCGCCGACCAGGGGCGCCGGCACAGAATCGCCCTCCTGGAAAAACGGCTCCAGGAGGAGGACGGCCAGGCTCCAGAAGCAGAGCCGGAGCCGGAGCCGGAGCCGGCCGTTGAAAAGGAGGTTGCGCCATGACCCCACGCCGACTCATCCCCCTTTTCCTTCTCGCCCTCCTCCTCTGCCTTTCCGCCGACGACGGCATCGGGGTCTCCAGCGCCGTGCTGGACCAGTTGACCCCCCCCCAGCGGGAAGAGAAGCAGACCATCTCCCGCTGCAAGGGCCCCTTCCTCCGCACCGAGGTGCGGGGAAAGACCTCGGAATTCCAGTTGGCGGCGGCCCTGGCCCTCTCCCATCCCCATCGCCAACCGGTCCTCCAACTGAAAATCCTGGAGTTCCAGACCCTGGCCGAGGTGCGGATCTACGAGGCGTTCCTGCGCACCTTCATCCCGGGGGACAGCCCCGGACAGGGCACCATCGAACTCCGACGCCTGGAGGGCGAAGTCTGGGAGGAGGAAACCCGGCCCCGCACACTCCTCCTGGAAGGAGGCCCCCTGGCCAACACCAAGGTCCTCCTGGACGGCATCCCCCTGGCCACCGACGAACAGGGCGTGGTCCAGGACCCGGAAAACCGCCTGAATCTCCTCGCACGCTTTGACAACCTGGGCACCCGGCGGAGCCAGGTCAGCATCCAGGTGGAGGGATACCCCGAACTCGTCTTCCCCCTCACCAGGACCATGCCCCAGCGCGCGGAAAACGACGAAAAGCGGCTGGAGGAAGACGAGGCGGGGGAAATCCTCCTGGCCTACGGCTTGGATTTCCGACTCAGCCGGCGGAAGCCCGAGCAGGAGGCCCTCCAATGCCGACTCATCCTCCCCAAGTCCATGGCCTTCGCCGTCACGGGGGAGGCCTTCCCCCTGACCGTGGAAGTGACCAACCGGGGCAGCGTCCAGACCTCCTGCCTCATCGCCAGGTCCTTCTCCCGCATCCCGGGACTCCACGGAAAACTCTTCTACTTCGGCGCCATCCCCCCGGGAAAGAGCGCCTCCTTCACCCGGCTCCTCACCGTGGAAAACGGGGAAAAGACCAGCAAGGCATATCTGGAAATCCGTTTCTCCGACAGTTGGGGCATCCCGGAACACCCCCTCCCCCTGACTCTCCCCCTCATCCACGGAACCCCT
>JAEDNB010000134.1 GCA_016302725.1 Lentisphaeria bacterium | reverse complement strand
CGGCAGAAGATGATCTGCTCCACCTTGTGGAACTGGTGGACGCGGAAGATGCCCCGGGCCTCCTTGCCGTAGGAACCCGCCTCCGTGCGGAAGCAGGGCGTGTAGGCGGTGAGGCGCTCGGGCAGCTTGGAGGCATCCAGGATTTCATCGGCATGGAAGCCCACCAGCGTCTGCTCCGCCGTGCCGATGAGGCACAGGTCCTCTCCGCCGATGGGGTAGATCTGGTCCTTGAAGAAGGGGAGGTAGCCGGTGCCGAAGAGGGTGCGGGACTTGGCGGCGCAGGGGGACATCATCATGGTGAAGCCCCGCTTCACCAATTCCTTCTGGGCCCAGAAATACATTGCCTGGGTCAGCATGGCGCCCTTCCCCACCCAGTAGTAGAATCCGCTCTGGGCCACCTTGGCTCCCCGCTGGGTGTCGATGATGCCCAGGATTTCGCCGATGGCCTGGTGGTCCCTGGCGGCGAAGGGGAAGACGGGCTTCGTCCCCACCACCTTCACCTCCACGTTGTCCGCGTCGCTCTTGCCGTCGGGGGTGTCGGGTGCCTGGAAATTAGGGAGCCAGGTCAGCTTCTCCTCCACCTGGGCCTTGATGGATTCCTGGAGCTTTTCCTTTTCAGCCAACTGCCCCTTCATGGCCTTCACCTGCTCCCGGGCGGCGGGATTGGCCTGGCACTCCTTGGAGAGGCGGTTCCGCTCGGCGCGCAAGTCCTCCGTCTCCCGGACCAGTTTCAGGTACTCCTGGTCCAGGGCCCGCAGGGCATCGATGTCCACATCGTAGTTGCGCTTGGCGCAATTGGTCTTGATGAGTTCGGGGTTCTCCCGCAGAATTTTGACGTCAATCATGGAAAATTCGCCCTCCTTGGGCGGAGCAGTGTTCGCGGCCCGTCCCCCGCGCCCCCTCGGGGAGGGGAGCCCCGGGCCATTCGGAAACAGGGAAAGGAAAGGGAAACGACGGCAGCGGGCGGGGGGCTATCCCCGGATCCGCCGGGCGACGGCCTCCTCGTAGGCGTCCAGGTCCTGGATGGCCTCCTGGGCCACCCCCTCCTCCATGGCGGCCTTGGCCACCATCCGGGCCACGTGGGGCACCACGCGGGGGTCGAAGGGCTTGGGAATCACGTAGGAATCCTTCAGCGGGCAGGCGCCGTCGAAGACGCCGGCCTGGGCGTCCTCGGGATAGGCGGCGGCCAGGATCTCCCGCACCTCGCCCTCCACGGGCATGGTGGCGATTTCCGCCAGCGCGTAGGAGGCGGCCAACTGCATGCCGGGGGTGATGTCCCTGGCCCGCACGTCCAGTGCTCCCCGGAAGATGCCGGGGAAGCCCAGCACATTGTTGATTTGGTTGGGGAAATCCGTGCGTCCGGTGCCCACCACGGCGGCGCCCGCCTCCTTGGCCAGCTGGGGCATGATTTCCGGCACGGGATTGGCCATGGCGAAGACCACGGCGCCGGGGGCCATGGAGCGCACCATCCCGGGGGTCACGCAGTTGGCCACGGAGCATCCCAGGAAGACATCGGCCCCCTTCATGGCCTCCGCCAGGCTGTGCACATCCGTGCGGCTGGTGGCCAGGGCCCGCTTGGCGGCGTTGGAGGCATTTTCCCTGGTGACCACCCCCTTGGAGTCGCAGACCACCACATTCTCCCGGAGCACCCCGGCGCGGATGTAGAACTCCAGGCAGGAGAGGCCGGCGGCGCCTGCGCCATTCCCCACCACCTTCAGGGAGGAAAGGGGCTTTCCGGTGAGTTTGGCGGCGTTCAGGAGGGCGGCCAGGGAGATGATGGCGGTGCCGTGCTGGTCGTCGTGGAAGACGGGAATCCCCATGCGCTCCTTGAGGGTGGTCTCCACCTGGAAGCAGGCCGGGGCGGCAATGTCCTCCAGGTTGATGCCGCCGAAGGTGGGCTCCAGGGTCTCCACGGCGGCAATGAGCCTCTCCGCGTCGGTGCGGCCGTCCGCCCCATGGACCTTTCCCAGGCAGAGGGGCATGGCGTCGATGTCCGCGAATCTCTTGAAGAGGACGCACTTGCCCTCCATCACCGGCAGGCCTGCGGCGGGGCCGATGTTGCCCAGCCCCAGCACAGCCGTGCCGTCCGAGACCACGGCCACCGTGTTCCCCTTGCCCGTGTAGCGGTAGACCTCCTGGGGCCGGTCGTGGATTTCCAGGCAGGGCTTCGCCACGCCCGGAGTGTAGGCCAGGGAAAGGTCATGCTGGGTGAGGCAAGGCTTGGAGGGCTTTACCTCCAGTTTTCCGGGAACCGGCGCGCTGTGATAGGCCAGCGCCTCTGCATTCAGGTCCATGGGAATTCAAAGGGGGGATGGGGACAGGGATAGGGGGGAAATCGCCGTAGGCCTCCCTTGCCGTGCCGGAAGACAGGGCAGGAATGGGGGGGGGCGGCAGCCGGGCCACTTACTATAAAGCCCGTTGCCAACATTTCCCATGGAGGGTATATTATGGAAATTTCGTCCAGACGCCCCGGAAGGGGTCGCCCAACCTATCCACTTCAGGAGTTTCACCCAACCATGAACGAGGAATATCTGCGTCAAGCCGTGGCCAAGGCAAAAGAGATGTGCGCCCAACGGGGGGAGTCCTTCGACCTGCGGCTCTTCATCACCGGCGTCTCCAAGCGCGCAGTCCAGCTGAGCAAGGGATACCGGCGTCTCATCCCCCTGCCCCCCAATGACAACACCTCCTTCCTGGACCTGGCCCTCCGGGAAGTGGCCGCAGGAAAGATCATCATCGAACGCGGCAACTACCAGGCCATCGAGCAGGAAGAACGGGAGAACATGGAAATCAACTCCGTCAACTGACCCGTCCCCCACCCAGGACAACAGAACAGCCCCCCGACCACCCCCTTGCCTCCGGCAACCGGTGGACGGAAGGCGCAGGAAGCCGACTGGCATGGAAGAGCCCCACCCGCGCTCCCCCCTCCGCCCGTCGGCTTCCTTCGTTTTCCCCGCAGAGAGCCCCCCGCCGCCATGAATCCCCTCCCCCATGCCAGCCCGCCGACCTTGCGGCAATGGGCGGCGCTGCTGGCCCTGACCCTGGCCGCCGCCGTCTTCAACACCTCGGAGTTCCTGCCCACGGCCCTGCTGACCTCCATCCAGCAGGACATGGGATGCACGGAGAGCAGCGTGGGCATGGTCATCTCCGCCTACGCCTGGGTGGTGACCCTCCTCTCCCTCCCCCTGATGGTGCTGGCCTCCCGCTTCTCCATGAGCCGCACCATGCTCTGGGTCATCGCCCTCTTCTGCGCCATGCAGGCCTGCACCGGCCTCTCCCAGAACTACTGGTCCCTCCTGGCCAGCCGCCTGGGGGTGGCCTGCGCCCATGCCCTCTTCTGGTCCATGGCCTCCCCCCTGGCCGTCCGGCAAATGCCCCCCTCCCACCAGGCCATCGCCCTGGGCACCATCTCCGTGGGCTCCTCCGTCGCCATGGTGGCGGGCATCCCCCTGGGGCGGACGGCGGGACTGCTCCTGGGCTGGCGGGGGGCCTTCCTGTGCCTGGGGGCGCTCTCCGGGGCGACCCTGGCCGCCCTCCTCTTCCTCCTCCCGCCCTCCCCCCGGGAAAAGCCCTTCACCTTCCAGGAGGTGCCCGGACTCCTGAAGGAGAGGAGCCTCCGGCAAATCTACCTCGTCACCATCCTGGCCATCACCGGATATTTCTGCGCCATGAGCTACCAGGACGCCTTCCTGGCCAAGGTGGCCCGACTGGACGAGACGGCCATCACCGGCCTCTTCTT
Organism: Lentisphaeria bacterium; assembly: GCA_016302725.1. Classification (GTDB taxonomy): domain Bacteria; phylum Verrucomicrobiota; class Lentisphaeria; order Oligosphaerales; family Oligosphaeraceae; genus UBA1724. Next base: position 2,032 of record JAEDNB010000134.1, on the reverse strand, counting down.
CATCCAGGGGACCGCCAGCATGGCGGGGGGCCTCCTCTTCCCCTTCTGCGCCGCCCGCTTCCGCCACCTCCTCCCCCTTACCGTCCTGGGCATGGGGATTCCCCTCCTTCTCCTGCCCTCCGCCGCCCCCTTCCTCCTCCTCCTGGCCCTCCTCTACGCCATCCTCTCCATGGCCAACACCGCCTTCAACGTGGATTGCCAGTCGGAGGTGGTGAAAAGCACCCGGGGTAACGCCTCCACCGTGGCCATGGCCATCTTCTCCGGGCTCTTCAACCTGGGCATCGCCATGGGCACCCTGGCCGGGGCCGGAATCTGCTCCTCCCTCAATCTCGCCGGCACCGCCATCGCCGGCGGCCTCCTGCTCCTGGCCGCCCTGCCCCTCTTCCTCGTCAAGGGAACGCCCCCGCGCCCCTAACCCCATAGAAACACAACCCAGCCATGTCCCCCACACGCCCGCTGCCCCTGCTGCTGCTCCTCGCCCTCCTCCTCCCCGCAGCCCAGGCAACACCCCCGCGCCCCCTCTGGCTCCACTACCCCGAACCAGACAAGGAGGGCCTCCAGAAACCCCGCTATTTCTGGACCGAGGTGGAGATTCCCCAGGACGCAGAACAGGTCCGACTCAACTATCACCTGGACGACGGAGGCACCCTCCGGGTGGACGGGAAGGAGGTGCCCCACGCCACCCGCCCCCCCAACCCCGAAAAGGGCATCCTCTCCTACGAGGCGGAGGCCACGCAGGCCCTGACGCCAGGGCGGCATCGGGTGACCTTGGAGAACATCAATGCTGGCGGCCCGGGGGGAATCATCTGCAAGATGACCATCCTCCGGAAGGACGGCGGCCTCCAGGAGCTCTTCTCCCAGCCAGAGACCTGGCTCTGCTCCCGGGAGGCCCCGGAGGAAGGGGGCCTGGACACCGCCACCGTCCCCCTTGCCCATGGAGACTTGACCATCTATCCCTGGGTCGCCAACTTTGACCTGGAGCCCCTCTTCGGCCACCAGGAGCAGAGGGAGCGCCAGGAAGCACGGGAAAAGCGGCAGGAGAAGCACGCCCTCCTCAAGGCCCAGCTGGAGAATGAGGAAAACCCCGACGTCTCCGTGGAATACCACCGCGGCCTCCCCATGGTACGCGTCGGCGATAGCCTCCATCCCGCCATCCTCTACAGCAGCCACCACTTCCAGGATCTGAACAACGAAAAATTCGTCCGCAGCCTCACCCGCTTCCGGGACGCCAGCCTGAATCTGCAAATCATGGGGGTGGGCATCCACCAGGTCTGGAAGGGTCCCGGGGAATACGATTTCTCCTGCCTCGACTTCTGGCCCTACGACACTCTGGCCCTGGAACCCGACGTGCGCCTCCTCTTCGACATCGACTGCCGGGAAACCCCCCAGTGGTGGATGGACGCCCATCCCGGAGAGCAAATCGTCTATCTCTCCCCCGAAGGCGAACTCACCCGGGGGGACAACATCAAGAAATACATCGCCCCCTCCTTCGCCAGCGAACCCTACCAAAAAGACATCTTCCACTTCCTGGAAGCCCTGGTGAAGCACGTGGAGTCCCAGCCTTGGGGAAAACGGGTCTTCGGATACCGATTCGACTTGGGCATCTACATGGAATGGCACTACTACGGCATGGGATACGGCCCGGACGACTCCCAGCCCATGCGCCAACGCTTCCACCAATTCCTCCGGGAAAAATACGGCACGGACCAGGCCCTGCAAAAGGCCTGGGGACGCCAGGACGTCACCCTGGACACCGCCTCCATGGCACCCTTCCAGGACCGGAAGAATCCCGCCGGCGGAACCCTCTACGACCCCGTCAAGGATATCCAGGCCCTGGATACCGTCCGCTGCATCACACAAGTCACCGCAAACCTGCTCCTCCAGGGAGACAAGGTCATCAAGGAAGCCTGCCAGGGCAAAAAACTGGTGGGCAACTTCTACGGATACTTCTTCGGCATGCCCTATCCCGCCGTGGGACAGCATCCTTATCTGGAAAAGGTGCTGGACAGCCCCTATGTGGACTTCACCTCCT
>JAEDNB010000133.1 GCA_016302725.1 Lentisphaeria bacterium | reverse complement strand
ACTGTAAATCTGCTAGCTTTGCTTTCCATGGTCCGAATCCATGACCCACCACCATTTCCAGACCGGAGGCTACAGTATGTCGCCTCCGGTTTTTTTGTGCCCTGCCCTCCCTATTCGAGGCACGCCCTCCCTTTGCCAGCCTTCCGGAAATCCCTCCCCATGGCCAAGCTATCCCATTTGAAATATCGCAAGCCGACGACGCGGCAGTCCCAGAGCGACGCGGGCCGCCGGCACCTCCTGTGCCGCAGTGTCATGCAGTGGCTGGCCCGCCAGGCTCCCCCACCGGATGTCCTGGCAGTGGACGTGCCCACCTCCATGGGAGGGGACAAGGCGGACCTGGCGGCTCTCTGGATGGGGCAGGAAAGCCGGGGCGGGCACAAGTACCTCCTCCCCCGGAGAAGCGCCCTGGTAGTCTGCGCCATCAGCCGGGAGGAGTGCTACGCCGCCAGCATCAACCCCGCCGCCCTCATCGAGGAACTCCGGCACCTCCGAAAGCAAATGCACCTGCTGGAAGAAAAAATCCGAAAGGAAGAACCCCAGCTCCGGGATGAACGCTGCCTCTTCGAAGAATTTGCCGAGTGGAACTACGAAAACTCCCAAAACCCCCTCTACCAGGCAACTCTGCAAAGGGCCGCCGAAATCGAACATATCCTCTACCGCGGCACCAGGATGGATAGAATCCAGAGAAACGCCGCCGCAAACACACTCTACCTGGCCATCCCCGAAGGCACTGTCTTCGTGGACGAAGTGATGCTCCAATGGGGCGTCATCACCGTGGACCCCGACGGAGAGGTGCGACTGGCCCGAAGCCCCGAGGAACAATCCCCCGCCCCACGGACACTGCAGCACCTCGCCCTCCAGGCCGCCGTCCGCAATTCCAACTACGTGTGCGCAGGCTTCGGAATCCCCTCCCCAGGAGAACGACACAGGAGAAAATCCCCCGGCACAAGGAAGAAGCCCCAGCCCCACACACATCCGGCGCCCACGCGCTAGATGCCACCGGCCCTGCACGGTCCAGGACGGGGAGGAAGGCGGAAGAGGGGGGATAGTGAAACGTTGATTTGAAACATTTTTGGCAAACGTGTTACATTACCGGGGTTTTCCGGCCTCTCCCCGGGGGAGGGCAGCCGGTGCTGCGTCCAGCTGGGGAGTCACTTTTGTCTTGAGTTGTGCCTTGTTTTTCTCTCCTCTTTTCCTGGATGGCCATTTGTGGGAGTTCCCTAGAGTGAAGAGGTGACAATGGAGAAGAAGAGCAGGAAGGCTGCGGCGCCGAAGCGAGCCCCGGCCGTGAAGAAGGAGTGCAAGGGGGCGGAGGAGTTCACCCCGGAGATGCGTCTTTTGGACCAGTGTGCAGCCAGTTGCCAGCGTCGCAACTATGGGGGCAACGCCCGCAACGCCCGTCGCCGTCTTCTTTCCGCCGGCCTGAAGATTTTTGCGGAGAAGGGGTATGAGCGTGCGCGGATTCGGGAGATTTGCGACATTTCCCACAGCAATTTGGCGGCGGTGAACTACTATTTTGGGGACAAGGCGGGGTATTACCGTGAGGTGCGCGGGTATGCCCAGTCCCTTCGCCTTCAGGAGATCCAGAAGTTGATGGAGACGGAGACCTCGGATCCCTGGGAGGCCCTCTCCAGCCACATCTACGACCTGGTGGGCTACTCCTACGACAGCGATTTATTCTGCGCCGCCTGGATGTATCTCCGGGAATACCTGGAGCCTTCGGCGGAGGAGTATCCTCCCCGGCAGTCCCGGGAGGCCTATGACCAGAAAGTGAAGGAACTGCTGACCCAGCTTCTGGGGGACAAGGCCACGGAGAAGAACATCGCCCTCCTCCACTACACCTATTGCTCCCTGAGTTTCTTCCTTCTGCTGGAGTCCCGCCGTTTCGAGGGGGACCGGGACAATCCCTTCCAGGTGAAGCCGCTCTACACGCCCGAGCAGCTGCGGGACCACATCATGGCCCTGGTGCGGCAGACTGTGGAGAAGATGCGGGCCGGCGAGTAGCCCCCCTTCCCCTCTCCTTCCCCTCTCCGGGGGGAAATTTGTCCCAAGGCACAATTTTCCCCCGGCTTTTCCGTTCTTGGGGCGAGTGTCACACCCGCTCCTTATCTTGAAGCCCCCCTCTTTCCGTGAAGCCCTTCGCCCATCCGTATTCCCATCCATGCACGCCTTCCGTCTTCTCGCCCCGCTTTTCCTTCTCCCCCTGCTCCTGCCCGCCGCCCCCGTGAAACTCACCCTGGGGGAGGCGCAGAAAATCGCCCTGGAGCAGAATCCCACCCTGGCGCAGGTGCAGGCCACCGTGGAGACAGCCATGGCCAATTGGGAAGGCGCCCGAAGCGCCTATCTCCCCACCCTTGACCTCCAGGCCGGACTCACCCGGCGGCGGGATGCGGCCACCAGGCCCCAGCGGGACTACGACAACAACACCCTCTATGAGGCGGGGCTCTCCGCCTCCTATCTGGTCTTCGACGGATTCGCCCGGCGCTACCGCCTCCTGGCCGCACAACTGGGGCAGGACATGGCCCTGGCGGACTGCGAGGACGCCCGGCGACTCCTGGAAGAGCAGGTCTCCTACGCCTTCTACCAGGTCCTCCAGGCCCAGAACACCATGGAAATCCGGCAGCAGGACGCCGCCTTCAACCGGCAGCTGAAGGAGGACGCCCAGAAAAAGCACGAGTTCGGCACCGCCAAACTCTCCGAAGTCCTCAATTTCGAATACCAGGTGCAGACGGCGGAGGCGGACACCATCGTCGCCCGCAACTCCTGGAAGAGGGCCTGGGTGGCCCTGGGGGCGCTTCTCTCGGTGCAGGAGGAGCAGATCTGGGAGAGCATGGAATTGGTGCCTCCCGCCGAGGAGGAGCCCGGGGAGGTTTGCCCGTCCATTGGGCAAGTGGTGTCCTATGCCCTGGCCCATCGTCCGGATCTCCAGAATGCCCGCCGCCAGGTGGAGAGCGCCGCCCTGGCGGTGAAGGAGGCCAAGGCCCAGTGGTATCCCCAGGTGGTCGCCTTTGGCAACTACGGCTTCAGCCGGAGCCACTCCGCCCGTTTCAACAGCCACTACGACCGCATTGTGAACTTTGGCCTCACCGCCACCTGGAACCTCTTTGACGGGCTGAACACCCAGGCGGCCATCCACCAGGCGGAAGCCCAGTTGCTGGCCAGCGAAAAGGGGCTGGCCGCCCGGGAGGACAGCCTGAAATCGGAAGTGCGCACCGCCTATGTCTCCCTGCAGGCCGCCATGGAGGTGCTGAAGAAGGAGAACAGCCTCCTGGAGGTGGCCACCCGGATCCGGGATTTGGTGCGTGAGGAGTACCTGGGGGGCACCGCCACCATCACCCGCCTCAACGAGGCCCAGACAAACTTGACCAACACCTCCCTGGCCCGCTCCAATGCCTGGATTGCCGTCCTGACGGCCCAGGAGCAGCTCTATTCCGTCACGGCCGGATATCGTCTGCCGTAAGCCCTGGGGAAGCCCCCTCCCTCCTTTCCCGAAAGACAGGAAGGGAAGAGGGAGGACCCCGCCTGTCCCGGGGACCAGGCCCACTCCCGGGGAGCGCCACATTCCGTGCTCCCCCGGGAGAAGGTCCCCCTCCACCCTAGATCCCCAAGTTGTCTCTTGCCATGAAAAGAACGTCGTTGTTTCGCGTTGCCCTGGGGGCTGTGATCATCCTTGGGGTCTCCTTTTGGGGGGCGCGGCGGATTTCCGCCACCCGGGAGGAGGCCCAGAGGAAGCAGGCCGGCCCGCGCAGTGCCGCCGTGCCGGTGCGCACGGACCGGGTCGCCCTGGGGGAAGTGAGGAATGTGCTGACCTTCAACGGAGACGTGGAGCCCATGCGCTCCGTGGATCTCCAGGCCAAGGTCGCCGGGCGCCTCCTGGCCCTGGAATTGGAGGATGGCACTCCCGTGGAGGAGGGAACCCCCGTGAAGAAGGGACAGCGCATTGCCTTGCTGGACGGACGGGAATACCATGCCGCCCACTCTGCCGCCAAAGCCGCCGTCTCCGTGGCGCAGGCCTCCCTGGCCTCCGCCCGGGCAGTGGTGCTGCAACGCCAGGCCTCCCTGGCCTCCGCCCAGGCCAACCTGGAGGACAAGCAGAGGGAATTCCAGCGGATGAGCGGCCTGGTGGCCCAGCAGGCCGGCACCCAGCAGAGCCTGGACCAGGCCACCACGGCCCTGGCCCAGGCCCAGGCGGAAAAACAGGCCGCACAGGCCCAGGTGGAAGCGGGGGAGGCCGCCCTGGAACAGGCCCAGGCCACCCTGGAACAAGCCCAGGCGGAGGAGGAGAAGGCCAATTTGGATGTGCAGGAGACCATGGTCTGCGCCCCCATGGACGGCGTGGTGAGCCGCCGCCATCTGGACCCCGGTGTCCAGGTCACCGCCTCCACTCCCCTGGTCACCATCCTGGCCATGGATACCGTGAAAGTGGTGATTTCCGTGCCGGTGAACCGCCTCTCCCAGGTGGTGCCCGGCACCACCCAGGCCACCCTCCGCAGCCCCGCCAATCCCCAGGAGGTGGTCACCTGCCTGGTGGAGAAAATCTACCCCGCCGTGGACACCGTCACCCGCACGGCGCAGGTGGAGCTTCGGGTGCCCAACCGGCGGCGGGAGGACGGGACCTATCCCTTCCTGCCGGGAATGTACGCCACGGTGGAACTCCTCCTGGAGGTGAAGGAGGGCATTGTCACCGTGGATGTCTCCCTGCCCATCCGGAACGTGGATCGTCAACTGGTCTTTGTCTGCCAGGGGGACACCGTCCGCGCAGTGCCCGTGACCCTGGGCCTGACCACCGGCGGGCAGGTGGAGGTGCTGGAGGGCTTGCACGCGGGGGATGAGGTGGTGGTCCAGGGGCAGCACCGGCTGACGGACGGCTCCGTCATCCGGCGCATTGCGGCCCAGGGGGAGGACACCATCCAGGAGGGCGTCCAAGCCAAGGAGTGATACGCCATGTCCCTTCCTGAATTCGGTGTTCGCCGGCCCATCGCCACCGGCATGCTCTTTCTGGCGATGCTGGTCCTGGGGCTGGTCTGCTTCCAGCGGCTGGGGCTGGACCTGATGCCGGAAATCGAGCCCACCCGGGTCACGGTGATGACCACCTGGGAGGGGGCCTCCGCCGAGGATGTGGAGGCCAAGGTCACCCGGGTGCTGGAAAAGCGCCTGGGGTCCGTGGCCAACTTGGACGAAATCCGCTCCACCACCTCCGAGGGGGTCTCCAACATCTCCTGCACCTTCACATGGGGGACAAATCTGGACGAGGCCTCCAATGACGTGAGAAGCAAGGTGGACATGGCGGTCTCCAGGCTCCCCGACGACGTGGACACCCCCACCATCTTCAAGTTCGACTCCGCCGACATGCCCATCATGCTCATCGGCGTCACCGCAAAGGAGTCCCTGGAACACCTCTACGACATCATCGACGACGAGGTGGCACAGCCCCTCCAGCGGCTGGACGGGGTGGGCTCCGTGGACGCCCACGGGGGGCTCCAGCGCCAGATCTCCGTCATCCTCTCCCGGGAAAAGCTGGCCGGCTATGGCTTGACCTTGGAGGACATCGAGGACGCCATCGCCCGGGAGAACAAGACCCTCCCCGCCGGCAGCCTGAAGATTGGCACGGTGGAATACACCATCCGGGTGCTGGGGGAGTTTTCCGACCCGAAGCAGGTGGCGGAGATTCCCATCCTCCGGCGGGATGGCTCCCTCCTGCGCATCCGGGATGTGGCGGAGGTGGAGGACAGCTTCGAGGAAGTGAAGCAGTATGTGGAGACCATGGGCCGCAGCGGCAT
>JAEDNB010000003.1 GCA_016302725.1 Lentisphaeria bacterium | reverse complement strand
TTAAACACGGAGAGCACAGAGAGTCTGGGCCATGCCCGTTTGGCCCAGACGGGGATTCTTTTGCGTTATTTTATTGCTTAATTTGATTCTAGAGATCTAGAAATCTAGAAATCTAGAAATCTAGAACCCAATGGCTACAAAGGCGTTATCGAAATATTTGAACGCTTTTCGCAGGCGTTGGGCCTCTATCGGCCTTGGGGCGTCGCAGGAACCGAACGCCGGCGCGGTCGGTGGCGGTGAGGGGGAAGGCAAAGGATTTGCCGTTGTTGTCGAGGCGTGAGGCGACGGTGAAGTCAGGGGCGATGGTGAGGAGTCCCGAGAGGGTGTCGAGGGAGAGCCAGGCGGGGGCTTTCGTCCGCGACGGCGAAGGTGTAGTCGAAGCCCGCCTCCATGTCGGCCTGGTCATCGTCGGCAACGGATACGAAATCGGCGATGGCGGCGGTCTTGGGGGTGCTTTCGAGGACGGGGTCGCTGGCCCAGGGCTGGGGGTCGTTGGCGGTGAGGACGGGGGCGGTGTTTGCGGGGGCGCGGGTGGCGATCCTCCTGGTTTCGCCCCTCAGGCGGCGGACAGGGCTGGTGCTTTTCCCGTTGTCAGTGGGGCCGGCTGCCTTGAGTCCGCCGACGGTGGCTGCCTGGGAGACAGGCGCGTCGTCGTCCGTGAGGACAACGGAGAAGGTGCCGGTCCCGGGGGTGGGGTCGGGAGTGCCGGTGGAGATGACGCCGTAGGTGACCTTGACGACGACATCCGCGGCCTGCTGGTCCAGGTACTCCTTGTTGGGCGTGAGGACAATCCGGCCCTCCTTGACTTCCACGGTGGCCGCGGCGCCATTGTCCAGGCAGGCTGTGGTGAAGGCGACATGGGAGGTGGGGACGAAGGCGTTCCTGGCGGCGTCCCAGATGGCGGCCTGGAAGGCGGCGGTGTTGTCGGGGCTGACGGCCAGTGGGGTTGCCTTGCTGGTGCGGAAGGTGGCCTCGGCCTTGGTGGTGAAGAGGAAGTCCGTCTTGGGGGCCTCCATGGCGCCGGCTTCCTGCGCCTTTGCCGACAGGACGGAGAAGAGTGCGAGCAGGACCGCCGAGGTCAGGAGGCAGCATTTCTTTGCAAAATGGGAAAACATACTGGGCGTGACTCCTCGAGGTTGTTGGTGAATGTTTTGACCCGGTTCCGTGAAGTAGATTTCCTGAAAAAGGGGGGATGATGACATGATAACCAATGGATATTCAGCGTATTATGCCTACTTGAACAGGGCGGGCGTCGTTTGCCCGGCAAGGTATCATGTCGAGAACCAAGCTTTAGCCCGTCTTCCGAAAAAATTCCGTGGAACGGCGGATTTTTCCTTGTCTTCCGGCCTCTCGCGGGAACGGCCTTTCCCCTGCAGGAAACCTTTTCGCCAGCACCACAGCCGGCTTGCCGTGGCCGCCGGGGCATTCCCCGCTTTTGCGTTCTGCGGCGTGTCCTCCGTGTTTTTTCCGTGTTCCCTGTTTTCTTGGGCTTGGGGAGGAGTGGTATAGTGGGCGAGTTCCCCTGTCCTGGGGCTGGGGTGTTTTCGTGGTCCGCGCGTTTTTTTCTCCCCGGGGGTTGCGTGTCCTGCCTTTCCTTTGGTTGATTTTTTATGGAATCCGTGGTGTTTGAGAAGTTTTTGGAGATGTCCCGTCGGATACGGGAGGGTGAAGTTCCCCGCAGTTATCCTGTGGAGGGGGAGTATTTGTGTCAGCCTGGGGTGCGGGGGTTGTTTTACGAGAGCCTTCCCTGGCATGGGCATGCCACCCGTGTCTTTGGGTGGCTGGGTCTTCCGGAGGGGGCCTCGGCGTCGTCTCCAGCTCCTGGGGTAGTGTTGGTGCACGGGGGTGGGGCGACGGCGTTGGCGGACTGGGTGCGCCTTTGGGTTTCCCGTGGGTATGCGGCGTTGGCGATGGACACCTGCGGGGGGATTCCTGCCTGGAGCGAGAAGCCCTATTATCGGGAGTGCTGGCCTCGCCATGGGCATTCCGGCCCTGCGGGGTGGGGTCGCATGGAGGACTCCGGGCTTCCCCCGGAGGAGCAGTGGGCTTTCCACGGGGTGGCTGCGGTGTTGGCGGGGCGGCGTCTTCTGGCGTCGTTGCCGGAGGTTTCTTCCCAGGGGATGGGGATTACGGGGATTTCCTGGGGGGGCTTTCTCACCTGCCTGGCGGCCTCCTGGGATCCCTCCTTTGCCTACGCCATTCCCGTCTACGGCTGCGGGGGCTTCTGCCGCGGGGACTCGAATTTGGTGTGGGATGGGGGAACCGCCGAGGAGTGCCGGCGCTGGTTTACCCTGTGGGACCCCGACCTCTACCTTTCCCAGGCGGAGATGCCCTTCCTTTGGTTGACGGACGCCGAGGACGAGCCCTTTCCGCTGCCCGCCTGGAGCCACTCTTCCTCCCTGCCCAAGGGGGAGTCGCGGATGAGCCTGCGGACAAACTATCCCCACGACCACACCCAGTGCTGGAAGAGCCGCACAATCTTCGACTTTGCCCAGTCGGTGCGGGAGGGGAAGCCCCTGCCTTCCCTGGGGGACCCCGTCCCTTCCCCGGACCGGGGAGGCCTCTCCTGCGAGGTGCACCTGGCCGGGCGTACCGCCCAGGAGGCGTACCTCTTCACCACCCGCGCCGCCGGCCATTGGGCGGACCGCGTCTGGCGCCCCCAGCACGCCCGCCTTCAGGAGGGGCGTCTCCTGGGAAGCCTGCCCCCGGGGACCCAGGCGGCCTTCTTCCAGATCCGGGATGAGCGGGGAAGCCTTTGGAGCGGAAGGCCCTTCCTCCTTCCGGAAACAGGGCCGTCCATCCCTCTCCCATAGCCCCCGCCTCTCCCCCCGCCGGGAGGAACTTCTTCCCCAGGCTCTCCTGGCCCTGCGGGAAGTGGCTCCCCTCCCCCGGGACCCCCGGCCTCCCCCTCCCCGAGGAGTGAGCCCCCGCCGCCGGGGCGGGGAGAGCCCCGCCGTCCGCCAGACCGCCGCCGGGGCGGGGAGAGCCCCTCGGGAGGGAGTATATTAAGTCCATGTTTATCGACAAGACACGCATCACAGTCCAGGCGGGCCATGGCGGGGCCGGCAGCTGCAGTTTCCGACGCGCCAAGTTCATCCCCAATGGCGGGCCCGACGGGGGGGACGGAGGCAAGGGCGGCAACGTGGTCATCTATGCAGACCACGGGGAGGCCAGCCTGGTGGACCTCCGCTTCCAGCCCAAGTGGAAGGCGGAGGCCGGCGAAGGCGGGCGCGGCCGCCAGAAGCACGGGAAGAACGGGGCGGACTGCCGCATCCGCGTCCCCATGGGGACCCTGGTCTTCGACGTGGCCACCGGCGAGTTGCTCTGCGACCTCAAGGAGGACAAGCAGGAGTTCATCGTGGCCCAGGGGGGCAAGGGCGGCCTGGGAAACCTCCATTTCGTTTCCTCCACCAACCGGGCTCCCCGCACCTGCCAGCCCGGCCTCCCCGGTGAGGAGCGGGAAATCGACCTGGAAATCAAGACCATCGCCCAGGTGGGCCTGGTGGGCTTCCCCAATGCGGGGAAATCCACCCTCCTGGGGGCCGTCTCCGGCGCCCATCCCACTGTCGCCCCCTATCCCTTCACCACCCTCTTCCCCAACGTGGGGGTGGTGGAGATGGAGGACTACACCCGCCTCACCATCGCCGACATCCCCGGGTTGATTGACGGCGCCCACCGCAACGTGGGCCTGGGGGAGGCCTTCCTCCGCCACATCGAACGCTGCCGCCTCTTCTGCTATGTGCTGGACATGGGGGGCGTGGATGGGCGCGACCCCCTGGAGGACCTGAAGGTGCTCCGCAAGGAACTGGAAATGTATGCCCCGGGCATGTCCTCCCGCCCCTTCCTCATCTTCGCCAACAAGATGGACCTCCCCGAGGCCCAGGAAAACCTCCGCCGCCTGCGGGAAAGCGAACCCCCGGACACCGAAATCCTCTCGGGATGCTGTGAACTGAAGGAGGGCACCGCCGACCTCATCCAGGCCCTGCGCCGCCGGCTGGACGCCCTCCCCCCCGAGGACGAGGAAGCCACCCGGCGCATCCTGGCCCATCGGCACGCGGGACTCCAGGAGGCCTCCGACATCCGGAAGGACGCCTTCGCGGGATGGGATGGCTGACCCCATGGCCTCCAGCCCCACCACCATCGTCCTCGTCCTGGCAGGGGTAGGCGTCAACCTCCTGGCCCTGGGGGCCGTTGTCATGGGGGTGTCCAGCCGCGTCCGCGCCCGCCATCTGCAGCCTGTGCTGAAGGCGAAGGAACTGTCTGGGGAGTGGTGCCGCCGCTCCTCCCTTCTCCATCCCTGGCACGAGGTGGGGGTGGGCCTCTGCATCACCCTCGCCATCCCCCTCTTCACCCATTTCTGCCTGGCGGGCAGCGCCAGCCGGGCCGTCGCCGTCCTGACGGGATATGTCTCCGCCGCCCTCTGTGCCCTGGGATGCTTCTCCCGCCAGCGACACGACTGGGAGGAACTGGGGGCCTCCGGTGCCTGCCCCGCCATCCTGCCCTGCCTGGGCTTCTTCGCGGCGGGGCTGGCGCTCTTCCTCTGGGGCGTCTTCACCCTGGCCCTGGGAGGCTGCCTCCTCTTCCTCCCCCGCTGAACCCCTTCCCCATTTCCATCCCCCCATCCCCCACCCCTGGGAGAACACAAACCATGTATATCGGACGAATCGTCGCCGTGGGGCGCACCCTGCAAGGGCAGGGCGCCGCCCTCTACCGGGTCTCCTCCCGCTCCTTCCCCAACCGCCAGAGCGTCCAACTGGAAAAGTCCATCGCCATCGTGCCCAAGCCGGGCTTCGAACAGGACATCCACCGGAACCCCTACATCGCCTACAACTGCCTCCGCTTCGCCAAGGGCCTCTGCGTGGTCTCCAATGGCTCCCAGACCGACCCCGTGACGGAAAAGCTGGAGGCGGGCATGGGACCCCGGGACGCCCTGGCCACCGTCATGCTCGCCATGGACTACGAGCACGACTCCCTGGACACCCCCAGAATCACCGGAATCGTGGACCCCGCCGGCGAGACGGGGTGGCTCGCCATCGTGCGGAAGGACGCCCTCATCGTGCGCTCCTTCGCCTTGAAGCCGGGGGAGGCCTTCTACGTGAGCACCTACGAGAAGAACGTCCCCTCCCCTGAACAGCGGGACGGCGCCTTTGACGTCTCCACCGCCCAGGAGGCCTGCGACTACATCCTGGGCAAGGGGGTCTTCGCGGAGTTCGAACGCCCCATCTCCGCCGCCTGCGCCCTGGGCCAGGCGGACGGCACCTTCGCCACCGCCTTCAAATAACCCCCTCCCCGGGAGGGAGGGCCATCCCCCTTGTCCACCGCCATGCGAATCCTCGTCCTCAACGGCCCCAATCTCCAGCTTCTGGGCATGCGTGAACCCGGCATCTACGGCACCGGCACCCTTTCCCAACTGGAGGAGCACTGCGCCCGGGTGGCCCGGGAACTGGGCATTGAAGTGGAGTGCCGCCAGAGCAACCACGAGGGGGAGCTGGTGGACTGGATTGGCAATGCCCCCGGGCATTTCCAGGGAATCGTGCTGAATGCCGCCGCCTATACCCACACCAGCGTGGCCATACGGGATGCGGTGGCGGCGGTGCGCCTGCCCACCGTGGAGGTGCATTTGAGCAACGTCTTCAGCCGAGAGGAGTACCGTCACCGCAGTTATCTGGCGGAGGTCGCCTGGGCGGTGGTTTCCGGCATGGGCTTCCTCAGTTACGAGATGGCCCTCCGGGGACTGGCCGCCCGGGGAAAGGAGTAGCCCCGCCTCCCCGCCTTCCCGCATTTTGCAAGGAGAGTTTCCCTGTTATGGATTTGAAGATTGTGCATCGCCTGGCCCAGTTGATGGAGCGCCATGGCCTGACGGAAGTGGAACTTTCGGAGGAGAACAGCAGTGTCCGCCTGGTGCGTCCCCGGGGCGGGGCCGCCACCTTGGCGGAGGCCTCCCCCGTTGAAGCCGCCGCCTCCACCACCAACGACCTGGAACCCGAGCCGGAGACGGAAAGCCACTATGTGACCTCCCCCATGCCCGGGACCTTCTACGTGGCCCGCTCCCCGGAGGAGGCCCCCTTCGTAGGGGAGGGCGAGGTCATCAAGCCCGGCCGGGTAGTGGGCATTGTGGAAGCCATGAAGGTGATGAACGAAATCAAGTCGGAGTTCGGGGGCACGGTGGTGAAGGTCCTGGTGCCCAACGGCAGCCCCGTGGAGTTCGGCCAGCGCCTCTTTGAAATCCAGTAGCGGCCGGGAGCGTCCGCCATCCATGTCCGAGAGTCCCGTGAAAGTACTCATTGCCAACCGAGGCGAGGTGGCCCTTCGGGTGCTGCGCGCCTGCCGTGCCCTGGGCCTGCCCAGCGTGGTGGCCTTCTCCGAGGCAGACCGGAATTCCCTGGCGGTGCGCCTGGCGGACGAGGCAATCTGCATCGGCTCCGCCGCCGCCTCCGATAGTTACCTGAAGGCGGACCGAATCATCGCCGCCGCCGAACTCACCGGGGCCACCGCCATCCATCCCGGATACGGGTTCCTCTCCGAAAATCCCCATTTCGCGGAAATCTGCCGGGACTGCGGCCTGGTCTTTGTCGGCCCCTCCCCCAAGGCCATCCAGCTGCTGGGGGACAAGGCGGCCGCCAAGGCCACCATGCAGAAGGCGGGGGTGCCGGTGATACCCGGCTCCAGCGGCGGGGTGAATGACGTGGCCTCCGCGGAGGAGGCCGCCCGCAAGGTGGGCTATCCTGTGATTCTCAAGGCCGTCAGCGGCGGGGGGGGCAAGGGAATGCGCCTGGTGACAGACGCGGCCCATCTTCCCGAGGCCTTCCAGACCGCCGCCGCCGAGGCCAAGGCGGGGTTCGGGGACCCCTCCCTCTACCTGGAGAAATACCTGGTCGCCCCCCGGCACGTGGAGGTCCAGATTCTGGCTGACGGAAAGGGCGGGGTGCTTTGCCTGGGGGAACGGGATTGCAGCCTCCAGCGCCACCACCAGAAGGTGGTGGAGGAGAGCCCTTGCGCTGCCCTCCCGCCGGAGGTGCGCAAGAAGATGATGCGGGCCGCCGCAGCCGCCGTCCAGTCCGTGGGCTATGCGGGCGTGGGCACCGCCGAATTCCTCTTCGAACCCTCCACCCAGAATTTCTATTTCATGGAGATGAATACCCGCCTTCAGGTGGAACATCCCGTCACGGAACTTGTCTGGGGAATTGACCTGGTGGCCGCGCAGCTCCAGGTCGCCCTGGTGGGCGCGCTCCCCTGGAAGCAGGAGGAACTGCAGCCCCGGGGGCATGCCATCGAGGTGCGCATCAACGCGGAGGACCCCACAAGGGATTTCGCCCCCTGCCCCGGTCAGGTCCAGTTCTACCATGCCCCGGGGGGACCCGGCATCCGCGTGGATTCCCATCTCTATGATGGCTACGTGGTGCCGCCCTACTACGACAGCCTGCTGGCCAAGGTGATTGCCCACGGGGAAAACCGGGAGGTGGCCCGCCGCCGCATGCTCACCGCCCTGGAGGAGTTCACCGTGGAGGGCATTGCCACCACGGCGGAGTTCGCCAGGGCCCTGCTGGAAAGCCCTTCCTTCGTCAAGGGCGACTACCATACGGACACCCTCCAGGAGATGCTCCGCGACTAGCCCACGCCTCCCTTCCTTGTTTTCCCCCGCCCCCTTCCAGGGGATTTCCGTTGTCATCCATAGCACAGAGGAGTCTGACAGTATGACCAAAGACAAAGAGCAGAGCAAGGCCCCCGAAGAACAGGAGAACGCCGAAAAGCAGGAATTCCTGGTGCTGCAGGACAGCGCTGTGGAGGAGAGCGGATTGGACCGCATCAACCAGAACGCCATCTCCCGGGTTGTCCGCCGTGCCGTCACCGGCGTGGAGGGTGTCGCCCGCTTCGCCCCCAAGGGCGCGGGCGACCTGCTGAACATTTTCACGGGCAAGGCCTTTGATTCCAGCATGAAGATTGATTTCCACGAAGGCGTCATCAGCCTGACGCTCTCCTTGAACCTCTACTACGGCGTCTATGTGCCCAAGGTGCTGGAGGAGGTGCGGAAGCAGGTCATCCAGCAGATGAAGGATATCACCGGAGCCGTGGTGGACAAGGTGGACATCCTGGTGAGCGACCTGGTGGAGCCCGAGGAAGCCGAGGCGTCCCCGGAGGGCGGCGAAGGCGTGGTCGAGGCCGCCGCCCAGGAGTAGGCCCGCCTTGCCGGGAGGGGCACGGGGCCGCGCCCTTTTTCCCGTCTGCCTCCCCGTCTGTCATGTGCGGCGTGCCGTCGGCGGGGTTTTGCCGATGGCGTGTGAGTTTGGGCGTCAATCCCTTGTGGAAATGGAGCGTGGAGAATCATGAGTGCCTTGTGGGAATGTCTGAAGGATAGGAATTTGTGGATTGGGGTTCTGGCGGGGGTGGTTGCCCTGGGGATTCTGGAGACGGTCCTCCTGATGGTCTTCCGTTGCCGCAAGGGGGTGGATTCCGTGCGCATCAAGGACGACGGCGGGGAGGTCACCATCACCCGCAAGGCCATGCGGGGATTCCTGCGGGGGCTGGTGGCCCAGGTGCCCGGCGTCTTGCTGAAGGAGTTCCACCTCCGGCAGAAAAAGGATGGCCGGCTCTCCCTGGAACTCTTCCTCGCCTTGAAGGATGGCGCCGTCCCGGACCGGGTCCAGAAGGCCCTTCGGGAAATCCTGCCTGTCCAATTGAAGGAACGCCTGGGACTCCAGGAGCAGGTCTCCGCCGTGAACCTTCATTTCGTGCAGCTTTGCGAGGGGGAGGGGGCGCAGCCCTGCGCGCCGCTCCCGCAGGAGCCAGGGCAGGCGGAAGAGGGAAAGAAGGGGGAGGAGTAGGCCCCTCCTCTCTTGGGGACGGGTTCATCCATTGGCTGGACAGGAGGCGACTTTGGGCTTCGAAGGCATCTATCGGGTGGTGGCCGCCGTGCCGCGCCTGCGGCTGGGGGATTGCGGGGAGAATGCGCGGGAGATCGCCCGCATGTACCGGAAGGCGGTGGACGCCCGTGCAGCCGTGGTCGTCTTCCCGGAGCTGGCCTTGACGGGCTACAGTTGCGGCGACCTCTTCGAACAGCGCACCCTGCTGGAGGGGGCCCTGGCGGGACTGGAGGAACTGCGGGAGGCGACCCGGGAAGGGCAGGGCGCCGTCCTGGTGGTGGGCCTTCCCATCCTGGAGGGCACCCGCCTCTTCAATTGCGCCGCCGTCCTCCAGAATGGACGGATCCTGGGCGTGACGGTGAAGTCCTATCTCCCCGAATACCGGGAATTCTACGAGTGCCGTCAGTTCCGGCCTGCCCGGGAGGTGCGTCGCCCCACCTGGCGTTTCCAGGGGGGGGAGGTTCCCTTTGGGGCGGGCCTCCTCTACGAGGCGCCGGGGGCCTTGACCTTCGGGGTGGAGATTTGCGAGGACCTTTGGGTGGTGAAGCCCCCCTCCCAGGAGATGGCCCTCCAGGGCGCCCAGTTGCTCCTGAACCTCTCCGCCGGACCGGAGCTGGTGGCCAAGGCCGACTACCGGCGCATGCTGGTCACCAGCCAAAGCGCCCGCCTCATGGCCATGTATGTGCTGGCGGGCGCCGGGCCCGGGGAATCCAGTTCCGACCTGGTCTTCAGCGGCCATGCCCTGGCCTCCTGCAATGGCGCCCTGGCGGCGGAAAGCCAGCGCTTTGCCCTGGAAAGCCAGTGGATCCAGGCGGATTTCGTCCCCCGCTGGCTGGACGCCCAGCGCCGGAGCTGGAGTTCCTTCAACGACTGCGCGACGGAGGAGGGACGGCGCGTCCCCCTGGACCCCCTCCCCATGGTGGAAGACCTCCAGGGACTCCATCTTCCCCTCCATCCCTTTGTCCCCGAAGACTCCCCTGAACGCAATGCCCGGTGCGACGAAATCTTCCGGATCCAAGCCACTGGGCTGGCCCGCCGGGTCGCCCATGTCCATGCCAGGCGGCTGGTCATCGGTCTCTCGGGAGGCCTGGATTCCACCTTGGCGCTGCTGGTGTGCGTCCGGTGTTGCCAACTCTTGGGGCTGCCCCCCTCCTTCATCCTGGCCATGACCATGCCCGGCATGGGCACCAGCGGGCGTACCAAGGGAAATGCCGTGGGCCTGGCACGGGAAACCGGCGCCGAACTCCGGGAAATTCCCATTGGACCCGCCGTGGCCCGCCATTTCCAGGATATTGGGCACGACCCCGCAAAGACGGATGTGGTCTACGAAAATGCCCAAGCCCGGGAACGGACCCAAATCCTCATGGATCTGGCCAACCAGGAGGGAGGAATCCTGGTGGGAACCGGCGACCTCTCGGAAATCGCCTTGGGGTGGAGCACCTTCAACGGGGACCACATGTCCATGTATTGCGTCAACTGCGGCGTCCCCAAGACCCTCATCCGGTTCATGGTGGAATATGCGGCGGAACACGCCTCCCCCGCGCTGGCCAGGCACCTGCGGGATGTGAAGGAAACCCCCGTCTCCCCGGAACTGCTCCCCGGACAGCAGCATACGGAGGAAATCATCGGCGACTACGACCTCCACGACTTCTTCCTCTATTTCTTCCTGAAGTACGGCGAAACCCCCGAGAATATCCTGACCCTCGCCCAGTGGGCCTTCCGCCACATCCACTCCCCGGAAAAGGTCCGGAAAACCCTGGTACGCTTCTTCCGGCGCTTCTTCGCCCAGCAGTTCAAGCGAAACGCCATGCCCGACGGCCCCAAGGTGGGTACCATCGCCCTCTCCCCCCGGGGAGACTGGAGAATGCCTGCCGATGCCTCCGGCGCGCTCTTCTCCCTTCCCCAGGAGTGACGCCGCCCCTGCCAGGCCCGCCCCGCCCCGGGGAGGGGCGGTGTCGCTCGAGGCCTGTAGGAAATCAAGAGTTCCTCCAGGGAAACGGCAGGTCCGTGGAAAGCGGCATTGCCGGTCCGTGGCCCCTGTTTTCAGGGCAAGCCTTGGGACGAGGCGTGTCGAGGGGCTGAGAACTTCATGGGAGGGGGAGGAAGATTGGGGAACATGGTTTATATTCCGGGGCTTGTCATACCTCCCTCCCCTGGTGGCTGGCCTTGTGGCTGCCTCTCCCCCGGAGGATTTCCCCGTATAGAATCGAATCCCTTTCGCATGACCATAGACGCTGCCAAGAAAGTGAATGCCCTGGGCGCCCTTTCCTTTGCCGGCATTGTGGTCATTAGCATTATTATTGGGTTCGTCATTATTTAGACCGCCCGCGCTCTCCGTTTGGCAGAGGAGGAGACGGGCGGTCCCCGCGGGTATCTGTTCCTCCCTGTGCCGGCGGGCTGTCCGTTCCTCCTGCTTTGTCCTTTTTCTCCCCCAAGAAGAACCGTCAAAGAAGTGGAACAACCCAAAATGGAAAACAAAACACAAATCGCCATGCGCGTCCGCGAGTTGCGGGCGCAGAAGAATGCCTCGGTGGAGGAGATGGCCCGGCTGCTGGGCGTTTCCCCGGAGGAATATGCTCTCTACGAGAGCGGAGCCAAGCAGGCCCCCTTCTCCTTCTACTACAACCTGGCCGAGCACTTCGGGCTGGATGTCTCCTCGGTGATCAGCGGCGAGGCCCCCAACCTGGCCCTATACACCGTCACCCGCAGCGGCGAGGGCTTTCCCTTCGTGCGCCGGGAAGGGTTCTCCTACCTCCACCAGGCCATCCATATGAAGGACCGCACCGGAGAGCCCTTCATTGTCACGGCGCCCTGCGGCAATGGGGACGAACCCCTGAAGTTCTCCGAGCACAATGGGCAGGAGTTCGACCTGATTCTTTCGGGGAGCATGAAAGTCCATCTCCACGGGAAGGAGGAACTCCTCCACCAGGGGGACAGCATCTATTTCGATGGCCGGGAGGCCCATGCCATGCAGGCCGTGGGCGGCGCCCCCTGCCAGTTCCTTTCCATCGTCATGCACAGCAAGTATGACGATGCCAACGCTCCCGAGCGCTTTGGCTTCCTGCCGCCGGCGGCGAAGGCGGAGCCCCCCAGGGGCGACCGTCCGCTTCTCTACCAGCAGTATATGAAGGAGGAGTGGAACGAGGACGGGACGTTGCGCAATGTCTCCTTCCAGATTCCCGACAACTTCAACTTTGCGTACGATGTGCTGTGCCGCCTGGGGAAGGAGTGTCCCGAGAAGATTGCCATGCGCTGGGTTTCCAAGGACAAGGTGTGCCGGGACATCACCTTCCGGGAGATGTCGGAGAATGCGTTGCGTGCCGCCAATCTCCTCCATTCCCTGGGCATCCGGCGGGGGGACCGGGTGATTCTGGTGCTGAAGCGCCACTACCAGTTCTGGTACATCCTGAATGCGCTCCATATGATTGGGGCCATTGCCATCCCCGCCTCCTGCCAGATGACCGCCCATGACTTTGAATACCGCTTCCAGCGGGCGGATGTGCAGTATGTGATTTGCTCCGCCGACGGCAACATCACCCATGAGGTGGACCAGGCCGCCGCCGTCACCGGGGTGAAGTTGAAATTGTCCGTCAATGGCAAGAAGGAGGGGTGGCTGGATTTCGACGCCCTCTATCCCAATTTCCCGGCGGAGTTTCCCCGTTCCCCGGAGCAGAAGACCACCGACCCCATGCTGGTGTTCTTCAGTTCCGGCACCACGGGCTATCCCAAGATGGTGGAACACGACTATGCCTATCCCCTGGGGCACATCATGACCGCCCGCCATTGGCACAAGGTGAATCCCGAGGGGCTCCATTTCACCGTGGCGGACACGGGGTGGGGCAAGGCGCTCTGGGGCAAGATCTATGGGCAGTGGCTCTGCGAGGCGGGGGTCTTCACCTACGATTTCGACCGCTTCCATGCGGCGGACCTGCTCCCCATGTTCAAGCAATACGGAATCACCACCTTCTGCGCTCCGCCCACCATCTTCCGCTTCCTGGTGAAGGAGGACCTCTCTCAGTATGATTTCTCCACCCTGGAGCATGTGACCACCGCCGGGGAGGCGATGCCCCCGGAGGTCAGCGAGGCCTTCGCCAAGGTATCGGGGCAACTCCCCTACGAGGGCTTCGGGCAGACGGAGACCACCATGCTCATCGGCACCCTGGCCGACATGAAACCCCGGCCGGGCTCCATGGGAAAGGCCAATCCCCAGTTCCAGGTGACCCTCCTGGACCCCGAGGGAAAGCCCGTCCGCCCCGGGGAAACCGGCGAAATCTGCGTCAAGGCCACCCAGGAAGAACACCCCTGCGGACTCTTTGGATGCTACCTGAAGTCCGAAGAGGACACCCGCAAGGTCTGGCATGACGGATTCTATCATACCGGAGACCAGGCCTGGCAGGATGAAGACGGATACTTCTGGTACGAGGGCCGCGCCGACGACATCATCAAGACCTCCGGATACCGCGTGGGCCCCTTCGAGGTGGAAAGCGTCCTCATGGAGCTGCCCTACATCCTGGAATGCGCCGTCACCGGCGTGCCCGACCCCGTGCGCGGCAAGGTGGTCAAGGCCACCGTCGTCCTGGTGAAGGGCAAGGAGGGCTCCGAGGCCCTGAAGGAGGAAATCAAGGAGTATGTGAAGACCCATACCGCCCCTTACAAGTACCCCCGCATCATCGAGTTCGTGGCGGAACTGCCCAAGACCGTCAACGGAAAGATCCGCCGCGCCGCCATCCGGGAACAAAGCGAGGCAAAGTAACCCTCCGCCTCCCTGTGCGCCTGGGGAATCCCCCTCGGATTCCCCAGGCCGCCTGCCTCCACGCTCGCAATCCACACGACGGAAATTATAGTATGGTAGTTGAACAAGTCGTCAAACGTTGTCTGGAAAGCGGAGGCACCCACGTGGAGCAGGAATGCCAACAGTTCCACCCCGATGCGGTGGAAGAGGTACGGGAGAAGATGTCCCCCAAAAGCGAGTACATGGAAATGGCCGTCCTCTTCAAACTCTGCGGGGACGGAACCCGCGTCCAACTCCTCCATGCCCTCCTTTTTCGGGAACTGTGCGTCTGCGACCTGGCCGCCCTCCTGGGCATCACCAAGTCCGCCGTCTCCCATCAGTTGAAGGTCCTACGGCTGGCCAACCTGGTCCAAGGAAGACGGGAAGGACAGAATGTCTTCTACTCCCTGGCCGACGACCACGTGAGGGCCATCATCCATACCGGCTTCGAACACGTCCGGGAGTGACCGGGAAGGCAAACGGGACGGGAGCCCCTTCGCTCCCGTCTTTCTCTTTTCCCATTCTTTGAGTAATTGCTCAACTTCTCTCAATGGGCGCAGGCCCTGCTCCCGCCTTGCGGCGGCCCCCGCCCAAAGGATGAGTAGTCGCTCAACTGTTTCTTTGTTTTTCCCTCCTCTCCCTTTTTCCTGGTGTGTGTGGGGTGGGGGGGGGAGGGGAATCTTTCTTTTTGCCTTTTCTTTTCTCCCTATTAGATGAGTATATGCTCAACTGTTTTTACGTGATTTCCAGGGAGAGGGACGGGGTTTTGCCTTTGGCTTTTGTGTCCGGCCGGGTGGCCGGGAGTAGTAGAAGATCCGGGGAAGGCTTTGTGAAGAGCCTTGCGCGCCGTGTCCGAGGAAATTGGGCGTGGTGCGAGGCCATTGTCGTTTTGGGGAATTTCTCCGGGGCGGTGGTGGTCTCCTCAAAGACCAGAAAGGAGCAGGACAAAGATGAGTGAAAGGAAGTGTTCATGCTGTTGCGGCGTCCCTGTGTCGTCGCGGGAGTATCGGATTGGTGTTTCTGGCGGCATGGAGGAGAGGGAGGTATCCCTTTCCCGTCTGCCTCCGGGGGAGTGCGGGGAGATTCTCTCCCTGTCGCTGGTGGGGCGCAGCCGTGGGAAATTGGCGGACGTGGGTCTCATTCCGGGAATCTGTGTGAAGATGGAGGCACACGCCCCCTTTGGGAGTCTTTGCCGCATTGGGTTGCTGGGCACCAGTCTTGCGATCAGCATGCAGGACGCTTCCCAGATTCACGTCCGTTTGGTGGGGTGTCAGGAAGGAGGTGAGGCATGAAGAGATATCGCATTGCCTTGGCGGGGAATCCCAATTGTGGCAAGACCTGCATTTTCAACGCTTTGACGGGTGCCCGTCAGCATGTGGGAAACTATCCCGGCGTGACGGTGGAGAACAAATCGGGGCGTTTCTTCCTGGACGGGCAGGAGGTGGAGGTGGTGGACCTTCCCGGGATTTACTCCCTTTCCTCCCATTCCCCGGAGGAGCGGGTGGTCTTCCAGGAATTGACCGCCGCCGAGCCCAAGCTGGATCTGATCCTGAACGTGATCGACTCCTCCATTCCGGAGCGCTCCCTCTACCTGACCACCCAACTGGCGGAATTGGGCATTCCCATGATGCTGGTCCTGAACATGTCCGACGAGGCGGATCGGAAGAAAATCCATTTCGACCATAAGAGGATGGAGGAGTTCTTTGGAGTGCACGTGGTGCGGACGGTGGGACGCACGGAGGAAGGGGTCCGCCCGCTTCTGGAGGCCCTCTCGGTCTTCCTCCACTACGGGCTGGAGCATGGTCCCGCCTCCATGAACTATGGCGAGGCGGTGGATGGCGAGATTCAACGTCTGCAACAGGAGGTCCAAGGGAAACTTCCGGTGGAAGTGGCCCCAGGCGCCGCCCGGTTTTTCGCCACCAAACTCCTGGAACGGGACTCCACCCTCCAGCAGATGCCCGCCATGGCCCCCTTGCTCCCCCTGGCGGAGGAAAGCCTGAAGCGACTGGGAGCCCAGGAGGACGACACCTTCCTGGCCCGCCGTCGCTACGCCCTCCTGGGGGAGTTCTGTCGCCAGGCCATTGTCAATGGAGAGAGGAATCGACGGGATTTCTCCCGGAAGGCGGACGCCCTCCTCACCCACCGCTTCCTGGGACTCCCCATCTTCCTCCTGGTGATCTTCCTCACCTTCTTCTTCACCTTCCATTGCGCCCAGCCCTTCATGGATTGGATCGACGCCGCCTTTGGATGGCTGGGAGACCTGGTGAAGGAACACTGGTCCGAGGAGACTCTCCCCTACCTCCGCTCCATGGTGGCGGACGGGGTCATCGCCGGCGTGGGGGGCGTTCTGGTCTTCCTGCCCAATATCCTCTTCCTCTTCCTGGCCATCGCCTTGCTGGAGGATTCAGGATACATGGCCAGGGCCGCCTTCGTCATGGATGGCCTGATGCGGAAGTTCGGCCTCCACGGCCGGGCTTTCGTGCCCCTGGTGCTGGGCTTCGGATGCAACGTCCCCGCCATCATGGCCACCCGCACCATTGAATCGGAGCGGGACAGGAAGGCCACCATCCTGGTTCTTCCGCTGATGAGCTGCGGGGCGCGCCTGCCCATCTACTCCCTCATCATCCCCGTTTTCTTCACGGGGCTGTACCGCCCCCTGGTCATGTGGGGAATCTACCTGCTGGGGGTGGCCGTGGCCCTGGTGGCGGCCCGCCTCATGAAGTCCACCCTCTTCCGCGGGGAGGGGGAGGTCTTCCTGATGGAACTGCCCCCCTATCGGTGCCCCTCCCTCCGGGCCCTCCTGCTTCACATGTGGGACAGGGGCAAGATGTACCTCCATAAGGCGGGGACCATCATCCTGCTTACCAGCATCGTCCTCTTCCTCTGCAACACCTTGCCCAGCAAGGACACCTTCTCCCGGGACTACCAGGGGGAGGCCGCCGCCCTGGAGGAGACCATGCCGGAAGGGGAGGAACGGGAGAACGCGCTGGCCGTCCTGGAGAACGCCCAGGCCGCCGAGGAATTGGAGTACACCCTCTCCGGACGGGTGGGCAAGTTCCTGGAGCCCGTCTTCCGTCCCATCGGATTCGACTGGAAACTGGTGACCGCCTCCATCGCCGGACTGGCGGCCAAGGAGGTTTTCGTCTCCCAATTGGGAATCCTCTATGCCGAAGGCGAGGCGGACGAGGAATCGGAAGGGCTGCGGGCGCAAATCCGTGAGGCGTACACGCCCCTCCAGGGAGTCTGCATCATGATCTTCACCCTGCTTTCCATTCCCTGCTTCGCCACCCTGGCCGTCATCCGAAGGGAACTCAATTCCTGGAAGTGGTGCCTCCTGGAGGCCTGCGGACTCTTCCTGCTGGCCTACGGGATGACCTTCCTTGTCTATCAGGCGGGATGCCTGCTGGGATGGGGATGACAAGAGAAAAAGTCTCCCGGGGGCACAGGAGGTGAACGCCCCCTGGCCCCTGGAGGAAAAGAAAACAGACCGGGGACCCTTCCCGAACCGTCAAGAAGGGCCCCCGCAATCCACCCGAAAACAACACAAGGAGCAAAATTCAGAATGAAACGTTTCTTTCTTTTTCTCCTGACGGTCCTTCTGGCCGTCAGATGCCTTCCCGCCCGGGAACTCCCTCCCGCCGGAGAGGAAAACCCCGGGGAACCCCTCTGGGAGGAGAGCCGGGAATGGGGCGCCTCCCTCTCCGTCCAATATGCCAGCCACTACTTTGACAAGGGGGCCTATGCCAACACGGACCCCGTCTTCCAGCTGGACCTGGAGGTGACTTGGAAGGATTTCTTCCTGGGGGCCACGGGAATGCTGGATTGCACGGACCAGAATGACTACCGCCACACCTTCGAGGAATGGGATTGGACCATCGGCTGGCGCCCGGTGCTGGGCGGGGAGTGGGGCGGCCCCGTACAGGGCCTGGAGTTCCAGTTGGCCTATGTCCGCTACGTCTATCCCCGGAGCCGGGAGTCCGATTCCCAGGAAATCAACCTGGCCGTGAATGCCCAGTGCTTCCTGGCCCCCGGCATCGACCTGTACTACGACTTCGAGGACAGCCTCTTCTACGGAAACCTGAATCTCTCCCACACGGTGGAGCTCGCCGACTCCCTGGCCTGGAATCTGGGAACCCAATTGTGGTGGGGAAACCACCGTTTCCAACTGCGGGACTTTGACCTGAGGGAAAACGCCCCCTTCTCCCTGGTGGCGGAAACTTCCCTGGACTACTCCCTTGCGGAGGGAATCACCGTGAGCTCCTTCGCCGCCGGTGGATGGGCCCTGGGGCACAAGATGCGGGAAACCTGGAAGGAGGCGGAGGACCAGTCCGCCTTTAACTGGGTGGCGGGCGTCAGCCTGACCCTGGAGTTCTAGCCCCCTCCCCCGAAATACGAAAAAAACGAACGCGCCGGAACGGAGAAATCCCCGTGGGGCATGGCGTCAGGCCCAGGCCTCCGGGACTCCCACCCCGCCTTCCGGCGCGAATTCTTCCTAGAGGGCGGCGATGACCTCCACTTCCACCAACGCCCCCTTGGGAAGGGACTTCACCGCCACGCAACTTCTGGCGGGGGCGGAGGAGGAGATATACTTGGCGTAGACGGCATTGAAGGCCGCAAAATCCCCCATGTCCGCCAGAAAGCAGACCGTCTTCACCGCATGGTCGAAGTCGGTCCCCGCCGCCGCCAGGACGGCGGACAGGTTCTTCATCACCTGCTCCGCCTGCCCGGTGATGTCCGTCCCCACCAGCGCCCCGGTCTCGGGGTCCAGGGGAATCTGTCCGGAGGTGAAGACCAGGTCGCCTAGGCGGATGGCCTGGGAGTAGGGGCCGATGGCCTGGGGGGCCTTGTCCGTGGAAATGACTTGACGCTGGCTCATGGAAGAAGTTCTCCTTGTTGCCGGGGGGAGGGAAAGGGAAATCAGAGGAGTTTCAGGCCGGCATCCGTCAATGCCTTCCGAATCTGGTGAATCTGCTCGAAATTGCGGGTCTCCAGGGTGAGGCGCAGATAGCACCCGTTCACATTGGAACCCTCGTTGGAGTGTTCGTGGTGGACGGAAATCACATTGCCCCCCTCTTGGGCCACAAGCTGGGCCACCGTCATGAGCTGCCCCGGCTTGTCCACCAGTTCAATGGTCAATTGGCAGTGGCGGCCGGACATGAGCAACCCCCGGGTGATGACGCGGGAGAGGATGGTCACGTCGATATTCCCCCCGGAGAGGAGGCAAACGGTTTTCTTGCCTTTCAAGTCCAGCTTGTCGAACATGGCGGCGGCCACGGAAACCGCTCCTGCCCCCTCGGTGACCAGTTTATGCTGCTCCATCAGGGCCAGGATGGCGGCGGAAATCTCGTCGTCGCTGACCGCCACCATGTCGTCCACGTAGTGGGAGCAAAGTTCATAGGTGAGGGTGCCCGGCTCCTTGACGGCGATGCCGTCGGCGATGGTGAAGACGGAGTCCAGGCGTTCGATGTGGGCGTCGTGGAGGGAGTGGAGCATGGAGGGGGCGCCGGTGGCCTGGACTCCGTAGACCTTGATTTTGGGATTCAGGTTCTTCAGGGTGAAGGCGATGCCGGAGGCCAGCCCGCCGCCCCCCACGGGCACCAGGACGGCATCCATGTCGGGGATTTGCTCGGCCAGTTCCAGGGCGATGGTGCCCTGTCCCGCGATGACGTCGGGGTCGTTGAAGGGGTGGATGAAGGTATATCCCTTTTCATCCCGTAGCTGGAGGGCCTTCTGGTAGGCGTCGTCGTAGACTCCTTCCACCAGGCAGATTTCCGCCCCGTAGTTCCGGGTGGCCTCCACCTTGGAGATGGGGGCGTTGTCCGGCAGGCAGATGACCGCCTTGATGCCATTCTTCTGGGCGGCCAGGGCCACGCCCTGGGCGTGGTTGCCTGCAGAGCAGGCGATGACGCCACGGCTCTTCTCCTCCGGGGTGAGGCGGGAAATCTTGTAGTACGCTCCCCGGACCTTGAAGGAGCCGGTAATCTGAAGATTCTCCGTCTTCAGGTAAAGGTCCAGCCCGGGCTTCAACTTGGGGGCATGGAGGATGTCCGTCTGGAAGGCGACGTCCTTCAGTGCGTATTTTGCCTTGTATACGCTGTCCAGCGTCAGGGTGTTTTCTTCTTGCATAGTAGGGAAACCTCCGGAAAAGCCGCGTACTATAACGGCCTTCCGGAGGACCCTCGCCTGCCTCTCCCCCGTCTGGCAAAAAGGGGGAAGGCTTTGCAGAATATGGGACCCGCCGTGGCAAAGTGGAATGCCGGCAATGCGCCTGGCAAGGCGGACTTTTCCTGCCATATCCCTGGAAAACCAGTCACAAGGGCAGTCAACTTTCGAGGCGACGGGATGGAAATCCAGCGGAATGCTACCTGCGACAACGGCTTGAGCGCCGTGGGAACGGTCTCGCCAAGGGCGTCTGTGGCTTGCTGCGTTGGGGAAAGGCTTTCTTCCCCTCCTCCTTTCCCTGGAGTCCCTTCCAGGGGAAGGGGGCGATCCGGGAAATGGCGGCGGGGGAAGGGGGGCTAGCGGAGTTTAATCATCGCCACGGCGAAGAGGGGCATCAGGGCGCTTTGGAGGACCATGAAGCGGATGAGGACCTGGGGGTCCGACCAGCCCAGGTTTTTCCGGCAGTGGTCGTGGATGGGGAAGCGGTAGCGGTGAAGAAAGCGTACCAGGGGGCGTTGGCGGCGGGCCTCCTCCGGGGTGGCGAAGTTCTCGGGATGGACGGGATTGACTACGATGGAGAGGGGCGGGCGTGTATCCCATCCCCATTTCTTCAGGGTGCGCAGCAGAATCAACTTGACCAGTCCTGCGCCGCCATTGGCGAAGAGGATGGGGGTCGCCACCAGGAAGAGGAAGGGATTCCCCGAGACGAGGACGGCAACGCCCAGGAGCAATCCGTAGAACCGGCTGCCCGCATCCCCCATGAGCACCTGCGAGGGGGAGGCATTGTACCAGAGGTAGGCGCCAAGCCCCCCCGCCGCCGTGAAGAGCAGAATCGCCCAGGAGGCCCCGTTGGCCACGTGGGGCAGCAGAAGATACTCCGCCACCACTTCATGTCCCAGGCAGAGATACAGCAGCATCCCCATGGCCACCAGGCCATGCAAGGCCAACGACCCCGCCACGCCATCCACTCCGTCGGAGCAGTTGACCACGTTGATCATCAGCCAGAGGAGGGCGGTGCCCAGGCAGAGGTAGCCCCACAGGGGGAGGGCG
The DNA here is from genome assembly GCA_016302725.1 of Lentisphaeria bacterium. Taxonomy (GTDB): domain Bacteria; phylum Verrucomicrobiota; class Lentisphaeria; order Oligosphaerales; family Oligosphaeraceae; genus UBA1724. The sequence goes on along the minus strand of JAEDNB010000003.1, from coordinate 6,914 downwards.
AAGGCCCCTCCGGGCAGGGGGCCCTTCACCAGGGGGAGCCAAATCCGGGTGCCTTGCCAGTGGGCCAGGACGAGGGTGGTGCAAAAGGCGATGGCCAGGTCCAGCAGCCCCTTCTTCAGTTGCCCCCAGTCCACCGTGCTTCGGTCGTCCAGGTATCCCGTCGCCATGATGGACAGCAGCATCAGCCCCACCAGCAGGTACTCTCCATAGAAGGGCATGACTAGGAAGGCGGTGAGCAGGAAGAAGAGGGTGGTGAGCAGCCCCGCCCCCGTGGGCTTCCCCTTGGCTTTTTCCGAGCCTTTCACAAAGGCCTTCCCCTTGTCATGGGGGAGGCGGTCCCAGAAACGGGGCAGGAAAATCCAGGTGAGCAGGCAGCATCCCAAGCTCCCCAGCATCATCAGGACCAGGCGGGACTCCAGAAGGCGAAAGGGGCCCCAAAGGGAGGAAAGAAAGGCTTGCGCTAGATAGGGCAGCATGGCAGGGAAGCAGAAAGACGGGAAGGCAGGCGGCCGGCGTTTCCGGACTCTCCGGGGCCGGGCCGGGGAGGAGTTGCGCTTGGATTCTAGGGGAGAAGCTGGATGTCGCCCAGGACCAGGGGAGGGGAGTCGTCGGCGGGAAGGAGGATGAACCCTTTGGCCAGGTTGGCCTTCAGCAGGCTTTCGGCCAGGGGGGCGCCCTGGACGAACACGGCGGTGGAGTAGGCGTCAGAGCGCCAGCCTGTGTCGCAGACGGCGGTGACGGAGCGGTAGGGGGGGGCCACAGGGGAGCCGTCCTGGGGGTTCAGGATATGCCCCATGGGGCGTGGGGCGGAGGCGGGGGCGATGGGACGCAGGGTGTTTGCGCTGGTGGCCAGGCAGAGTCCATGGGTTCCCGAGACAGTGCAGGCTTCCTTCCCCTCCTGTCCTTCCCGCATGTCGGCCAAGGCGCAGACATTTTGGAAGGGGTGATTGGGTGGAAGCTGCTGTAATGTATTGCCGCCCAACGAGATATAATAATATTCAATTCCCTCTTCCGCCAAGGTTTCCCGCAGGATGTCCAACGCCAATCCCTTGGCCAGCCCCCCGAAATCCAACTGGGTTTCCTGGGCGGGTTTGGTGACGGTATGGGCGTTGTCGTCCCAGGCGAGTCGGGAGAAGCCCACGGCTTCCATGAGCCTCTGCCGTCTTTCCTCCAGGGGGTTCCCCTGGTTTTCGGGGGCTTCAGGGGTTTTGGCCACCTCTTTCCAGAAGTGCATCAAGGGGGCGATGGTGACATCGAAGGCGCCCTGGGTTTCCTGGAAGGCGAAGCTGGCGGCGGAGAAGGCCCTCCAGAAGAGGGGGGAGAGGGGGACGGGGGTTTCCGGGGGGGCCTGGTTGAAGCGGGCGAGTTCGCTATTGGGGTCGAAGGCGTTGAGGGTGTTGTGGAGGGCGAAGAGCCGCTGGGAGCACTGGGCGTATGCCTGATGGACCTTGTATCTTTCCCCGAAGAGCACAAGGCGGCAGTCGGTGTTGAAGGCGGAGGTGACGAACTCGTATTCTCCCTGGGCCATGTCAGGCTGGAGAACATCCTGGGAGGGCAAGGGAGCCCCCCCCTGGGACGGGGCGAAGCAGCATCGCATATAGACGAAAACCACCCCCGCCACCATGAAGGGGAAGGTGTGTAAGAAAAGCAGCTGCTTGTTGATGAAGGAGAATGGGGAGCGCATGGGGACAGGGGGCGTAATAGGTTCTTTCCTAGGCAGGGGAGGCGGGAAGGGGCAGGCGCCATGCAGGAAGGCGGACCTGGGGAACCCTCCCGTCCTTGGCACGCGCGCCCCCGGCAGGGAAAGGCAGGGCCGGGATATCCCTCCTGCCCTGCTTCCCGCCGCCAGGCGTTTCCCGGAAAGGGAAGGGGGGCTAGGCCTTCGGCTCCTCCTGGGGAGTGTCGCCCTCCTGGGGAGTGTTCTTCAGGGCTTTCCGGACGGCGGCCACTTCGGGGGGCTCCTCCTCCGTTCCCTCCTCCGTTCCCTCCTGGGCGTCCTGGGGGATGGGCCAGCCCAGCAGTTCATAGACCTCCTGGGCCGAGAGGGTCTCCTTCTCCAGCAGTTCCCCGGCCAATTTCTCCAATTCCACCCTGTGCTGGGTGAGAATCTGGGTGGCGCGGCTCTTCTGCTCGTCCACGATGCGCCGGATTTCCAGGTCAATCTCCCGCTCTGTCTCCGGAGAGAAGCCCTTCGTGACGGCATTTTCCTGGACGGCGTAGTGGATGGGGCCCAGGCGGTCGGACATTCCCCACTGGCAGACCATCTTCCTGGCGATGTCTGTGGCCTGCTGGATATCCATGGAGGCGCCCGCCGAGATGTCCTCCATGGTGAGTTCCTCGGCGGCGCGTCCGCCGAAGCAGACTGCAATCATGTCCAGGAACTGGCGCTTGGAGAGGTCGAGTTCGTCGTCCTTGGGGAGGGTCATGGTGAGGCCCATGGCATTGCCCCGGGGGACGATGGTGATTTTATGCAGGGGCATTGCCTCGGGGCAGCACAGGATCACCAGGGCATGCCCCGCCTCGTGGTAGGCCGTGAGCCGGCGGCACTTCGCGTCCATCTTGTGGCTTCGCCGTTCCCGGCCCCAGCGCACCTTGTCCCGTGCCTCTTCCAGGTCGGGCATGGTGACGGCCTCCCGCTTGGCCCTGGTGGCCAGGAGGGCGGCCTCGTTGACCAGGTTTTCCAGTTCCGCCCCGGAGAACCCGGAGGTGCCCCGGGCGATGATGCGCAGGTCCACGTCCTCCGCCAGCCGGGTTTTCCGGGCATGGACCTTGAGGATGGCGATGCGTCCCCGCAGGTCGGGGAGGTCCACGGTGATTTGGCGGTCGAAGCGTCCAGGCCTCAGCAGGGCATGGTCCAGGACATCGGGGCGGTTGGTGGCGGCGATGACGATGATTCCCTGGTTGGACTGGAAGCCGTCCATTTCCACCAGGAGTGCGTTGAGGGTCTGTTCCCGTTCGTCGTTGCCGCCGCCCATGCCGTGGAAGCGGGAGCGCCCCACCGCGTCGATTTCATCGATGAAGATGAGGCAGGGGGCGTCCTTCTTGGCGTCGGCGAACATGCTGCGCACGCGGGAGGCGCCCACGCCCACGAACATTTCCACGAAATCGGAGCCGGAGATGGAATAGAAGGGGACTCCCGCCTCGCCGGCGATGGCCTTTGCCAGGAGGGTCTTTCCCGTGCCGGGGGCGCCGACCAGCAGGACGCCCCGGGGGATTCGGCCGCCCAGCCGTCCGAAGGCCTGGGGGTCCTTGAGATACTCCACAATCTCCTGCATTTCCTCCTTCGCCTCGTCGCATCCGGCCACGTCCCGGAAGGTGACGGGGCCCCCTTCGCCGGGTTCCAGCCTGCGGGCGCGGGACTTGCCGAAGTCCATGGCGCCGCCGGCGCCCCGCATCTGCCGGGTGAAGATGAAATAGAAGAAGGCGATGAGCAAGACCGTGGGGAGGAGCATGAAGAGCACCTGTGTGAAGGTGCTTCCCTCGGACTTGGCCTCGTAGAGGGGGCAGTATTCCCGGATCATGGAGTCCAGCGTGTCGCTGTAGATGACCTTTGTCACGAACTCCTTCTCTTCCTTCTGCCCCTCCCCCTCCTGGAACCTGCCCTTGACGGTCAGCACGCCCGTCCCGGCGGATTCGGAGACGGTCAGGGTGGTCACGGTGCGCCGCTGCAGGATGCCCTCGAATTCGCTCTGGGTCAATTCCAGCACCCGTCCCTTGTCCCGCATCTGGGAGTATCCGAAGAGGGGGATGAGCACCAGGAGGACGAGCCAGAAGATATACTGCCACCGGGACATGGGGGGATGGGGGGACATTCCCCTGGGGGGGCGGCCCTGGGGGGCGGGGGCGCCCCCCAGGGGGGTGTCGTCTCCTTGCTCCCGTGGGGGCGTGGGGGCGTCTTTTCGGCTCTGGGTCTCGGGGGCGCGGGAGGGGGCTTTGGGCTCCTCCTGCCGGGAATCATCGGGGAGATTTGGGGAAGTCATGGAATCTGGGAGTGCGCACCCGCAGGGGACAACATTGGGGAAATGCCCTGGCGAGCCAAAGTTCTAGGGTCGGGAGTGCCCCGACGGGGGAGTTTGGGAGGGGCGTTCCAGGGGAACGCCAGACAAAGAGAGGGGCGGCGTGGGGGAGAAAGCCCTTCCCCGGGGGCCTCCTTTCCTGCCTGTGCGCCGTTGCGGCGGCGCTCCCGGGGAGGCGGAAGAGGCCCGGCCCCCCGCGCCTGCCACCGGGGCAGGCGGGCTTCTCCTCCGACTAGGGGAGGGGCGGTCGGGTTCCAGGCCACGGAGAGCCTTGCCTGCGTCCTTGCCTCCAGAAAGGCCGCTGGAAGGGGCGGAAAGGGGCAGAAAAGGGGGGGCGTCTTTCCCGCCCGGCTTGCCTTTCCTGCCTTGGGTCCCGGGGAAGCCGGCCAGAGGCACACGCCGCCTTGCCGCACAGGCCGGAGAACCCCATAGCCCCCCTTGCACACATTTCTTAAATGTCCATGCCCCCTGGGAAACAGAGCGGATGCCCCTCGGGAACCCCGGGCCCGGAAGGGGACGGGACTGGGAGGGACATCCTGGCAATACTCCTTGTAAGCCCCGCCCGGATTCCCGGGGGAAAGGGGGAGGGGGCTGGGGGGACGGAGGCGATGGCCGCGCCGCCCCCCGCGGGGAGGGGAGGAACTAGTTGTTGCCGCTGTTGCCGCTGAGGAAAATCCAGGCGAGAAGAATCACCACCAGCACCGCCAGCACAACCACGATGAGGTTCATGATCATGCCATGCTTGTGGTTGGGGCGCAAGGAACTGGAACGCTTCACGTTCACCTTGCTGCTCAGGTTCCGCATGGTGGTCTTGTTGATCTCGCCGGTGTCCACATCGTCCAGGTCGATGACGGAGACGGTGCGGCTTTCCTCCCGGGCCCCTTCGATGTCGTCAAAGAGAATCTCCACGCTGCCGATTTGGATGATGTCCCCGTTGTTCAGCTTGACGGAGTTGCCCGGCTGGAGAATCTGGTCGTTGACCTTGGAGCCATTGGTGGAGCCCAGGTCCTCAATGGCATAGGAACCGTCGTCCAGCTTGACCAGCGTGCAGTGGTGGCCGGAGACTGTGGGGGCGGAGATGCAGACATCACAGTCATCTGCGCGTCCCACCGTGTACTTGTCCTGGCTGAGAGAGAAGGAGGCTCCACGCATCTGGTCAGACAGGATGAAGAGTTTAGGGGTACCCATGTTGCCTTGGAAATGGTTCTGAAGTGTGATGTGGGAGGAAAACAAGAAACGTGGTAACTTTAACGCTGTTTCCCCCGTTTGCTAGGCATGGGGCAAAAAAATCGGAGGGCGCGCTTGACAGGAGTTGCGGCGGCCTGGGGAAGGGCAAAGGAGGGGAGATCGTGGCCAAATGTCAGAAAATGTCCATTTATGTGCTATATTTAGCAGTTTTCAATAGAGCATAGGCGACAAGACAAAATTTGTTTTCACGGCGAAGGCCAAGGAAGAGAGTGACGATGGAATTTCAAGACGAAGAGAAGAAGGAAGAGATGCTGGGGTGTCCGGAGGAGGAGTCTTCCGCGGTGGCGGAGGGGGTGACCCGTCTGTTTCCCGGGGAATCCGAGGAGCCTGCGGGGGAGGTTTCTTCCGAGGCTGTGGCCGTGGGGGGCGAGGGTGGTTCCGAGCCTGCGGGGGAGGAGCCTTCCGAGGATGTGGTGGAGGAGGGGAGCGCCTCCGGGAAGGAGGAGCGTCTGGCGAAGTTCCTGGCTTCCGCGGGCATAGCCTCCCGCCGCAATTGCGAGGAGTTGATTTTGGAGGGGCGTGTGACGGTCAACGGGGAGCCGGTGGTTTCCCCCGCCTACAACGTGGACCCGGAGAAGGACCAGGTCTGCTTTGAGGGGCGCCTGGTGGAGAGCCATCCCCAGGGGAAGGTGTACCTTCTCCTGAACAAGCCCGTGGGGTTCACCTGTAGCGCCAAGGACGCCCATGCGGAGCGCCTGGTCTTCGATTTGATTCCCCAGCGCTTCGGACGCCTCTTCACCGTGGGACGCCTGGACCGGGACTCCGAGGGTCTGCTGATGCTGACCAATGACGGGGACTACGCCCAGCAGGTGATGCACCCCTCCCGGCAGATTCTCAAGCGCTACTATGTGGAGTGCGACGGGCAGTTCACCACCAGCCTCCGCCGCCGGATGCTGGAGGGGTTCTATGACAACGACGAATTCCTCCGGGCCCTTGCCGTGGAGGAAAAGGGGGTGCAGAAAGGCCATTGCGCCCTGGAAATCACCCTTGGCGAAGGCCGGAAACGGGAGGTGCGCCGCCTCTGCAAGGACGTGGGCCTGGAGGTGACCCTCCTGCGGCGCGTTGCCATCGGCGGCCTGGAACTGGACGAGAAACTGGCCCCCGGCGCCTGGCGGATGATGAGCGGGGAGGAACAGGAAAAGGTCTTCCAGCGCATTCAGTTGCCGGAACAGCCCATCTCTGCGGACCCCCGCCCCTATTGGCAAAAGGAACGGAAGCCCTTCGACCGGGAACACCGCCCCTATTCCGCCAGCCCCTATCCCGAGTACAAGAAGGAGGCGGCCGGCCCCCGGAAGCCCTTCGACCGTGACCGCAAACCCTTCGACCGTGACCGCAAACCCTTTGACCGGGAGCGCCGTCCCTGGCATTCGGAGGAGGGTGGCGAGGAGTCTGGGGAGCGCCGCTTTGAGCGCCGTCCCTTCGACCGCGACCGCAAGCCCTTCGACCGGGAGCGCAAGCCCTTTGACCGTGACCGGAAGCCCTTTGACCGCGACCGCAAGCCCTTTGACCGGGAGCGCCGTCCCTGGTACACGGAGGAGGGTGGCGAGGAGTCCGGGGAGCGCCGCTTTGAGCGCCGTCCCTTCGACCGCGACCGCAAGCCCTTTGACCGCGACCGCAAGCCCTTTGACCGGGAGCGCCGTCCCTGGTACA